>CAZZDW010000027.1:0-36980 GCA_964652945.1 uncultured Phycisphaeraceae bacterium | reverse complement strand
GGCCCGCCCCCCGGCCCGCCGCCCGAGAGCTCGTCGAGCCGCGACAGCAGGACGCGCCCCGCGATCGCGTAGGTCAGCACCTCGCGGGCGCTGACGGCGTCTGCGCCGAAGAACCCCTGCACCACGAACGCGCGACCGCCCGGCGTCGGACGCCGGTATTCGCCGGCGATCGGCCCCGCGGGGCGGGGGATGGCGCGCAGCCGTGCGTACGCCTCGGGGCTCACGCGCGGACGCGGCGGGAGCTGCGCAAAGAGCGCCTCGGCCAGGTGCAGCGCCTCCTCGACGGAGATGTCGCCGACGATCGCCGCCTCGACCGGGCTGGTCGCGATGCGTGCATCGAGCCAGCGCTGCGCCGCCTCACGATCAAACCGCTCGACCTGGTCGGCCGTAAGAAAGCGTGTCCGTGCGGCGTTGGCGGGGAAGAGCAGGTCGACCAGCGACTCGGCGACGACGCCCTGCCCGGACTGCTCGCGGGCCTCGACCTGCGCCGACGTCTGGGCGAAGGTCGCGCGGAGCGCTTCGGGGTCGACGACCGGGCAGGCGATCAGCTCGGCGATGAGCGGGGCCGCCGCACGCAGATCGGCGAGCGAGCCCTCGACGTGCAGGACGAGCGCGTCGGGGCCGGTCTCGCCGTCGACGCGCAGCCGTGCCGAATCGAGCAGCCGCTTGGTCTGCTGGGCGGATCGGCCGGCGAGGGCCGGCGAGCGCCACGCGGTGGACGCCGCCATTGTCAAGCCGCGCGTGCCGTCGGTTTCGAGCAGCTCGCCCCCGACGAAACTGATGCAGACGATCACCGGCCCGCCGCCCGACGGGTTGACGGCTCGGGAGAACTGCACGGGCTCGGCCCCCATATAGCGGTGCTGGACGCACACGCCGTTGGTGAGCCAGGCGGAGACGACGCCGCCGGCCCGGTGCGCTTCCATCTCGGCGACGCGCACCGACCCGCCGCCGGCGTCGGCGCGGCGTCCTTCGGAGGGCGTGGCGAGCAGCACCGGCGTCATCGCCAGCGCGTCCCACTCGGCCGGGAGGGCGGCCGGCGCGCCCGAAGAAGGCTCCGCCGGGCCGAAGCTGAAGATGTGCGTCGGCAGCGGTCGGTCGGCGGGCGTCGTCTCAACCGAGAGCGTGCCGGTGATCGAGATCGTGGCGGAGTGTTCGGCCTGCGCGTCCACCGCCTGCTGGTCGGCGGCCGGCTGGACGCTCGCCGACGCCCCGCCGGCGTCGCCGTCGCGCTGAGAGCACCCGGCAAGGCCCAGCGCCGATCCCAAGACCGCCGCCGCCCCCAGCAGGGCCGCGGCGTGGGCGCGCCGGCACGCCAAGGCCGCTCGTCGCGGCCGGGCTCGCATCATCCTGGAAGCACGCCTTGTCGGCACCCGTTCAACACCCTTCTTGGAGCACACGCCGCCGACGCATTCGGCGGGGGAGACCTGTCTTGTACACCCGGCCACGCCGCAAGTGGCAGTGGTCCTCCGCCGCCCGCCCGCCGCGGCCCGTCTTCATCGGCCGTTTGCGCGGGCGTTATTGGTCGTCGCCGAGGAAGCCGCAGTCGCCGGCCCCCTTGCACGCCTGCGGGAACTCGCCCGCCAGGATGCCCCGCACGGCCTGGTCGATCTTTGCCCGGACCTTGTCGAGGCGGAGGTCTTCAAGACGGATCGAGCCCCGCTCGCCGCTGGAGAGCACCCAGTATTCCGCGACGCCGGCCAATCCAGCGGGGTCTTCACCGCCGCCCCCCCCACCCCCCCCACCTCCCTCGGCGGCGAACCACGACTCGAGGGCCAGCCGGTAGATGCCGAGCTGGAGGTCGTCGGGCTTGGGCTCGCGGAGGTCTTTGCGCGCAAGGCCGGTTTTGTAGTCGACGAGCGCGAAGCCGCCGTCGATCCGGTCGACGCGGTCGATGCGCGCGTCGATCGTGTGCTCGCGCCCGTCGACGCTGTAAGCGAAGCGGACCTGGCGCTCGACCTCGAGCACCTCGGCGTGGGCGTTGTGCAGGCGGTCGTAGGCCATGCCGAGCTGCTCGGCGACGCGGTCGAGATCGTCGGCCGAGACGCCGGGCGTCCCCCCTTCACGGCTGATCAGTCCGCGCACGCCCTCGCGGCCGAAGCGCACCAGGTCGTCGCGTGTCGGTGCGGGCCGCCCGTCGGCCTCGGCGTCGCGCAGCTCGCGGTAGAACTTCTCGAGCGCCTTGTGCACCGCGCTGCCCAGCTCCGCGCCCATCAACGCCCCCCCCGAGGATTCCGGCAGCCCCAGCACGTGCCGAACCATGTAGCACCGCGGGCACTCCAGGTACGTGCGGATGTGCGAATACGACAAGCGCAGCGGCGGCTTGACCTTGTGCCCCGTCAGTGCCTCCCAGCGCGATGACGACGAACCTCCGGCGTGCAGCGCCGCGTCGGCGTCGCGTGCGGCGGCGAGACGTGCGTGCGCCCGCGCGAAGACCGGATCCTCGTCGGTGCTCTTCGGCCACTCGCCGATCGGCACGCCGCGGGAAGCCGCGTCGGCGAGCATGAGCAGCTCCGCCGCCAGCCGCAGCCGCGGCGTCGCCGCGTGCAGGCGCACGGCGTACGCCTCCTCGCCGCATTCCAGCGTGTCGAGCGCCCCCGCGGCGACCAGCCTCGCCTCACGCCGAACCTCCTCCGCGACGTCCTTCCGACCCCCCGCGCCGCGCGGGACACTGGCCGTCGCACGCGACAACTCATCACCCCCTCCCGACCACCCGAGCCGCCCGGCCGACTCGGCGCAATGGCCGAAGACCTCGTCGGCGTCGCGGACGAGGGAGACGTGGCGGCTCTGCACGCCGCGGGTGAGTTCTTCGAAGAAGTGCGTGCTCTTGCTCGGCGTCTTGTTCTTTTTCGACAGCAGCACGAGCCGCCGCTGGGCGCGCGTGCAGGCGACGTAGAGGATCCGGCGTTCCTCGTCGATCAGTTGTTGTTTACCGGCCGCGCCGTTGCCGTTCGCGGCTGCGGCGGGGAGGGGGGCGCCAAACTCCAGCGCGGGCGGCAGCCACGTGCCGGGGAACCCCGACGAGCCGTACCCGCCCTTCGTCGGCTGCACACGCGGCACAAAGACCGTGTCGAACTCCAGCCCCTTGGCCTTGTGGGCCGTCCTGATCTCGACCGCCCCGCCCCCCCCACCCCCCTCGCCGTTCTCATCGAGCATATCTCCATCCGCGCCGGCCTCGTTCGCATCGAGCTTATCGTCGAGGTCCTCGCTCCATTCCCAGTCGCGTTCGTCGAGGTCATCGAGATACGCGCGGAACGCCGCGATGTCCCGCGGCTCGTCGAGCGCCCGCTCCTTGCTCCGCGCAAGCGCGAGCACCCGCACCAGCGCCGAGACCCGCTCGGCCCGCAACCGTGCATCGGGCAGGTCGTGGTGGGCCAGATCGGTGAGCGTGATGATGCGCTGCAGCATCTCGGCGGCCGAGAGTTTGGGGGCCAGCTCGCGCAGCTCGGCGAACCAGCCGCTCAGCTTGGCGACGCGGGACGCCAGCGACGCGTCGTCCGAGACCTCTTCTTTGAGGAGTTCGGCGACAAAGAGCAGGTACGCGCGGGGCTCGTCGTCGCTCCGTCCCTGTTCCGCCGCGTTCACCCGCTCGCGCAGCTTCGCGCCGGCGTACGCCTTCTCCCACGCGATGAGCCGCTCGGCCGGCGCCTGCACGGGCGGGCGCATGAGCAGCCGCCGTGCGGCCCAGGTCGACGACGGGTCGCGGAGCACGTCCATCCACGCCCACAGGTCCTGCACGCCGGGGTCGCTCATCGGCGACCTGCCGCGCGAGACGCGCACCGGCACGCCCTCCAGCCGCAGCGTGTCGGCGACCTCGAAGAGCGCCGCCGTGCCGCGCACGACGACGGCGTAGCCGCTCCATTTCCTTTCCGGATGCTCCGCCTTGTCCGCGAGGATCATCGCGGCGATCACGTTCGTGTCCTCACCCGGCTCCGCGTGGACACACTCGACGCGGCCGTCGGCGTCCTCGCGCCCCGCGGCTCGCAGCGTCTTCTCCGGATCAAACCGCTCGTGCGCCCGCGAGATGATCTCCTGCGAGACGCCGACCACGCTCGGCACGCTGCGGAAGTTGTCCTCCAGCCGGACAACTTTGGGTGATCGGCCCTCACGGCCCCAGATCGCCGCGAAGTGCGCCAGCGCCTTCGGATCCGCGCCGCGGAAGCCGTAGATCGCCTG
This sequence comes from uncultured Phycisphaeraceae bacterium, assembly GCA_964652945.1. Lineage (GTDB taxonomy): Bacteria > Planctomycetota > Phycisphaerae > Phycisphaerales > UBA1924 > CAZZDW01. Next base: position 32,807 of record CAZZDW010000027.1, on the reverse strand, counting down.
GTCGTCGTCCCCGACGACGCACACATCGGTTGCGCTCGTCTCGGACTCATGGGCCGGCGGCGCGATCGCCCGCAGCAGCTCGATCTGCGAGCGGTTGACGTCCTGGAACTCGTCGACGAGCACGTGCCGGAACTCGCTCCGCACGATCGCCGCGGCGTCGGCGCTGCGCTTGAGCACGCGCGTCGCCAGCACGATCAGATCGCTGAGCGCCACGACGCCGTGCCGCCGGCAGTGCGCGTCGTACAACTCGTAGAGCTTCGCGCACTGCACGAACCTCGCGTGGTGCACCCGCTCGGCGGCGAGGCCCGGCTTGTCCAGCTCGTTTCCTGCCGAGTCCTTGCCCTCGCGCAGCAGCGCGCCCCAGCGCCCGACAAACGCCGTCACCTCGCCCGGCTCGATGCCCAGATCCCCGAACCTGCCGAGCACGCGGCAGGCCTCTTCGACGACGCCGCCACCGCCCCCCCCATCAAGTCCGGGGCCGAGCGAGGACGGAAACAGCGTGTGCTGGCGCACCAGCGAGCGCACGAGCCGTTTCCGCTGTGCGGCGTCGATCAACCCCCCATCCGCGATCGGCGCAAACCCCGCCATGTCGGCGAACCGCCGCACGAGCCGGTACGCGATCGAGTGGAACGTGCCGAGCTGCACGGCGTTGGCGTCCACGCTCAAGCCGCGTTCGTCGGCGAGCAGATCGGCGAGCCGCCGCCGCATCTCCTCGGCGGCCTTGACGGTGAACGTCACCGCGAGCACCGACTCCGGCGCAGCGCCCCGCTCGCGGATGAGGTGCGCGATCCGCCCCGTGATCACCCGCGTCTTGCCCGTCCCCGGCCCGGCCAGCACGATGAGCGGCCCATCCGCCGCCCCGTCGTGCGTGACGGCCTGGCGCTGGGCCGGAGTAAGCGACATCGAGCCGACGGTCTGCATGGTTCTATTTTACGGCCTCGTGGAACCGCCCGTCTGATCCAATCGTGCGCCTGGCTTTACCACAGAGACACAGAGAACACAGAGGCCACAGAGGAAGACAAAGAAGGGTTTGTTTGAACCGCAGAAAACGCTGAGATCGCGGAAATAACACGGAGACCCATTCAGAAATACACACCGCAGAGCCGGGACGAAACTTTCTCAAGAGTTCTGGGATCTCTCCGTGAACCTCCGTGTACTCCGTGACCTCCGTGTTTCAAACAAACCGGTTTCCGTCTCTGTGAACTCTGTGTCCTCTGTGCCTCTGTGGTAAAAATCGGCGTATCGAGCCAGGAACGATGGATCACGACAAGCCGCGATCTTCCAGTTCCTCAAGCTCACGCTCCAGGTTCCGCCGCGCCTTCCCCTCGTACTCCCGCTTCAAAAACGGCGTGTACAAAATCGTCTCCCGGTCGAGCATCTTGCGCAGGAACGCGACCCGCCCGTGCCGAAAGGTCTCGTCATCGGCGTACGAAAACTCCCGCCGGATCGCGTGTCGGTAGGCGTCGTACTCGGCCTCGGAGCCGGCGAGCACGAGCAAATCAATATCGGCGACCAGGGCCGCGTCGCGGGTCGCGGGCTTGACGCTGTGCCGCGTCGCGGCGATCATCGTCCGCACCCGCTCGACAAACTCGCCGCTGCACCCCAAGAGCCCCGCGATCGTTCCCGCGGCGTCGGCGCTCCGCTCCTCGTTGTCGGGCCGCTCCGCGAAATACACGCAGTCGTGCAGCCAGATCGCAAACTCCACGGCGTCGCGGTCCTCGGCGAGGCCCCTGACCTCGTCCAGCGCCGCCAGCAGGTGCTCGATGTGCGCCAGGCCGTGGTACTCACGCGGCGGGTGCGAATACAACGCCACGATCATCTCGTAGGTCAGGTCCGACTCTTCGGTCCCGTCGCCGTCGCCCTTGCCGCCGAAGACGCCGACCCGGGCGCAGAGGTTGTGCCAGCGGTCCGCCAGAGACATGGGAAAAGTCTATGAGAACGAGAAGTGGCAAAGTGGCTGAGTGACAAAGTGGCAAAGTGATGAACCTTGCTTCACTCTGCCACTTGACCACTTCGCCACTCTGCCACTTTTATCCGACCCGCTCGGCCTTCTGTTCCCGGCTCATGAGCCGAGCGATCGCCTCGATCGGGTCGACGCCCTCGAAGAGCACCGAGTGCACCGACCGCGTGATCGGCATCTCCACGCGGTACTGCTCGGCGAGCATCATCACCGAGCGCGTCGTCGCGACGCCCTCGACGACCGAGGTGGTCTTCTTCAGATATTGTTCGAGCGTCTTGCCCTTGCCCAGCGCCTCGCCGCAGGAGCGGTTTCGGCCCTCGGGCGAGAAGCACGAGGTTGCCAGGTCGCCGATGCCGGTGATGCCGAAGCACGTCTCTTTGCGTGCGCCCATCGCCGAGCTGAGCCGGGCGATCTCGGCCAGGCCGCGGGCCAAGAGGGCGCTCTTGGCGTTGTACCCGGCCTGCAAGCCGTCGAGAATCCCCGCGGCGATCGCGATGACGTTCTTCATCGCGCCGGCCAGCTCAACGCCCTTGACATCCGAACTCGTATAGATCCGCAGGTACGAGGTCGAGAAGAGGCGTTGCAGCGTGAGGGCCAGCCCGTGGTCTTCGCTGGCGGCGATCATCGTCGCCGGCAGGCCCCGCGCCAGCTCCGCGGCGATCGTCGGCCCCGAGAGCACGCCCATCGGCCGCGGGGCGGCGTCGGGGTCGTCGCCGAGGCAGTCGGCGATGATCTCGGTCGGGCGGAGCAGCGTCTCGTTCTCGATCCCTTTGGCGACGGAGACGACGGGGACATGCCGGGGGAGCTTGCCGCGCAGGCGTTTCCAGACCGAGCGGGTGAACTGGGCCGGGATCGCCGAGACGACCAGGTCCGCCCCACTCCCACCGCCCCCGCTCCCGCTCCCGCTCCCGCCGCTGCCCCCGATCGTGCGCGCAAGCTGGGTCGAGACCTTGACCGAGTCGTGCAGGAGGAAGCCGGGCAGCCGCGGCGAGCGCCGGGTCTGGGTGAGCCCGCCCACCTCGTCCGCCGAGTGCCCCCACAGGGTCAGGCGGAGCTCGGGCTTGGCGGTCTCGTCCCCCGGCCCGTCCCCGGCCAGCAGCAGGGCCGTGCTGACCAGCCCCATCTGGCCGCACCCGAGAATCGCGACTTTGAGGCGGTCCCGGTCGCGGGGAGAGGGAGAGGAGGACGAACTCGACGAGGAAGAGGACATTCCCGGATGGTATTGCCCCCGCCCCCCCCCCGCTCCCCTGCCTCCCCTGCCAATCCTGATCTTTCAGATTCGCCCGACGGCCGGCGAACACGCTGGCCGCCGATACGTACTCCTCTCACCGGCCCCGCTCCCCGCGGGGCGGTATATCATGGGATTCTGCCTGCCGCCGGCTCTCCCGGACGGCCGACGAACGCCCTCTCGCATCCCAGGCTTCTTGCAGGAGCATCGACCGGATGACTTCCCTGACGACCACCCCCGAGACCCGGCAACAGTCCCACACCCACCATGACCATGACGGGCATGACCATCACCACGAGCCCGACGCCGCGGGGATGGCCTGCTGCACGCACCACAACGTCAAGCTGGAGCGGTACACCGTCCGCCTGCTGATGGGGGCGATCCTCGTCCTGGCGACGCTGGTGGCCCGGTATATCGCCGGCAGCACCATCCCCAAAGAGATCGCCGAGATGCCGGCCCTGATCGGGGCCCTGCTGCTGGGCTGGCCGTTGTTCGTGGCCTCGTGGACGGAGATCCGCCAGGGTCGGGCCTCGACGTCTTCGCTGGCGGCCCTTGCCGTCATCGCGGCGATCGCCAACCAGGACTTCGTCCCCGCCGGGCTGCTCGCCTTCGTCCTGCTCGTCGCCGACGCCTTCGTCCGCCAGCGGGCCTGGGGCGCCGAGCGGGCCATCCAGGACCTCGTGGGTTTGACGCCGAACACCGCCCGCCTTGTCGGGACCGACGGCACGGAGCGCGAGGTCGACATCTCGTCCATCCAGATCGGCGACACCGTCCGCGTCCGCCCCGGCGAGAACCTCCCCGTCGACGGCACCATCGCGGTCGGGCGCTCCACCATCAACCAGGCCTCGCTCACCGGCGAGGCCGCCCCGCACGAGGTCGAGCCGGGCGACCCCGTCTACGCCGGCACGACCAACCTCTCGAGCGTCATCGAGCTGACCGTGACCCAGGTCGGCGAGGACACCACGATCGGCCGCGTGCGCCAGTTGATCGCCGAGGCCGAGCGGACCCGCACGCCCCGGCAGCTCATCATCGAGCGCGTCGCGCAGTTCTTCGTCCCCGTCACGCTCTGCGTCGCCGGCATCGTCTGGTTCTTCACCCGCGACGCCGAGCGGGCGATCGCCGTGCTGGTCGTGGCGTGCCCGTCGTCGCTCTTGCTCTCAAGCCCCCTGGCGACGGTCGCGGCGTTCGCCGCCGCGGCTCGGCTGGGCATTCTGATCAAGAAGACGCACTTCCTCGAAGCCGCGGGCTCGATCGACACGGTCGTCCTCGACAAGACCGGCACCATCACCACCGGCAAGTTCTCGGTGTCGCGCCTCGTGCCGGCCGAGGGCGTCGAGGGGGCCGAGCTGCTGCAAGCGGCGGCCAACGGCGAGCAGCACTCCAACCACCCGCTGGCCAAGTCGATCCTCGCGACCGCGCAGACCGCCCGGATCAAGCCCGACGGGACCAACGACTTCGAAGAAATCCACGGCCGGGGCATCATCGCCCGCACGTCGATGGGCGAGCTGGCCGTCGGCCGTGCGTCGTGGATCGTCGAGCGCTTCCCGCAGATCAAGCCCGCGCTGCAGGCCGTCGAGGCCCGCATCGAGGGGATGTCGGGCGTCCACGTCGTCCGCGACGGCAAGTACCTCGGCGTCGTCGGGCTGGAGGACAAGGTCCGCCCCAACACCAACGGCGTCATCAAGCACCTGCGCAACCTCGGCGTCCGCCGGGTCGACATCTTCACCGGCGACCGCATCTCCGCCGCCGAGCGCGTCGGCCGTCAGGTCGAGGTGGACACCGTCGAGGCCGAGTGCCTCCCCGAGGAGAAGCACGCGCAGATCCAGGCGCTGACCCGCGAGGGGCGGCGGGTGATGATGGTCGGCGACGGCATCAACGACGGCCCGTCGCTGGCCGCCGCGGACATCGGCGTGGCGATGGGCCTGGGCGGCAGCGACATCGCGGCCAACTCCGCGGGCGTGGCGCTCATGAACGACGACCTGTCCCGCGTGCCCTTCCTCATCGAGCTCTCCCGCCGGACGCGCGGCATCATCGCGCAGAACATCGCGGCCTCGATCATCATCGCGCTCATCGGGCTCACCATCGCGGCCTCGGGGACGCTCACGCTGCTGCTGGCCGCGTTGTACCACCTCGTCGGCGACGTCTTCGTCATCGGCAACTCCTTCCGCCTCTTCCGCTTCGGCGAGGCCTTCACCGAGGGAGAAGCGGCGATGCGCGAACAGGCGGCCGAGGCGGCGGCCCACGCCCGGGCGACCTCGCCGCGTGCCGGACGGATCGTCGTGGCGGGGGCGTAAACAAAGACAGATTTGAACCACGGAGCACACGGAGAGCACAGAGCGTCGCAGGACACTCGGTGCTCTTTCCGTTTAATCAGTCTGCCTTTGTTTGTCTTTCTCCGTGGTCTCTGTGTGCTCCGTGGTTCAAAGATATGGATAGCCTGTCGTTATTAAACGGTTACTGGGCTTTTCACTTCACGTTGTCATAATGCCCCCCCATGACTACCGTCGGTTCAGGTCTGTTTGAGAGCAAGTCCCCCTTCCCCGGCAAGAACGGCAAGGGCGGCGGTGGCGCGGGGGGGCTTGAGCCCATCCAGATCGGGCGGCTGTTCGAGAAGGCCCCGCCGCAGGCGGCGATGGCCGAGATGGCGCTGCTCGGGGCGATGCTGCTGGACCCGAAGATCATCCACGAGGTGATCCCGGTGATCCGCACGCCGGAGGTCTTCTTCCAGCCGGCCCACGCCGCGATTTATGCGGCGATGGTCAAGGTGTACGACCAGAAGCAGGCCGTCAACATGGTCCTGCTCGCCGAGGAGCTGCAGCACAAGGAGATCCTGGAGTCGGTCGGCGGGCCGGATTACCTCATCAAGCTCGCCGAGGACACGCCGGGGCCGGCGACGGCGGTCCACTTCGCCCGCATCGTCATCGCCAAGGCCAAGCTGCGCCGGCTGATCGAGACGGGCGGGCAGATGATCTACGACGCGTACCACGCCTCGGACCTGGGGCCGGAGGGCGTGCGCGAGATCATCGACCGGGCCGAGAAGAGCATCTTCGACATCGCCGAGAGCGACGAATCCGGCGAGGCCGAGCACTTGGCCAACCTCGTCGAAAAGGAGCTGGAGCGGCTCGAGTCGCTCGCCGGCAAGGGGCTCTCCGGCGTGCCGACGCACTTTGCCGACTTCGACCGGCTCACCTCGGGCTTGCAGGAGGGGGAGATGATCATCCTCGCCGCACGCCCCTCGATGGGCAAGACGGCGCTGGCGCTCAACATCGCCGAGCAGGTGGCCCTCGGGGGCGCGCCGAATCAGCTCAAGGAGGGCCGCCGCGGCGTGCCGGTCGGCGTCTTCTCGATGGAAATGTCCAAGGCCTCGATCGCGCAGCGCATCCTGTCGTCCCGCTCGGGGATCTCCTCGCACGACATGCGCTCGGGACGGCTCAAGAGCGACCAGTACGAGCTGCTGCACGACGTGCTCGAAGAACTCCGCACCGCGCCGATCTACGTCGACGACACACCGGGGCTGACCGTGCTGGGCCTGCGCACACGGGCGCGGCGCATGGTCTCGCAATACGGCGTCCGCTGCATCTTCATCGACTACCTCCAGCTCATGTCCTCCCCCTCGGCGGCACGCGAGTCGCGGCAGAACGAGGTCGGCTCGATCAGCCGCGGCATCAAGGCGCTGGCACGAGAGCTGAACATCCCGGTGGTCTGCCTGTCGCAGCTCAACCGCGGCCCCGAGTCGCGCGGCGACAACCGGCCGCGCATGTCCGACCTCCGCGAGTCCGGCTCCATCGAGCAGGACGCCGACGTCGTCGTGCTCATCCACCGCGAAGCCTACTACCACGTCGGCGACCACGACTGGGAGGCCGACAACCCCGACAAGCTCAACAAGACCGAGCTCATCATCGCCAAGCAACGCAACGGCCCCACCGACTCCATCGAGCTCGTGTGGGACTCCAGCACCACCCGCTTCAAAGACTCCGCCTACAGCGGCGGCGGCGGCGGGGGGCGGCGCGGCGCACCGGCCTACGCGGCCGAGTCGTCCCACGCGGCCTTCGGCCCCCCAGGCGGAGGAAGCTTCGGCGGCGGCACGGGCGGAAGCGGCGGCGGCGGAGCCGGCGGAGGCGGCGGTGCGGGAGGAGGCTGGTCGGGCGACCCGTTCCGCGTGCCGGTGCAGAGCTTCTCGCCCGGGCCGAGCAACAAGCCGGTGGGCGGCGGCGGCGGGGGCGGTGGCGGCGGGGGGGACCCGTTCGCGACGGATCCCTTCTCCGGCGGCGGCACGCTCGCCGACCAGGGCGGCGGCGGGTCACGCGGCGGGGGGGGCGCGGGCGGCGGCTATGCGCCGGGATCGGCGTTTGTGCCGAGCAAGAAGACCGGCCCCGTGGCCAACTTCCGCGACGGCGGCGGGCCGGTGGACTACGACACGCCCCCCCCGCCACCCGCATCACCCTCGGCGTCGTCAGACGACGAGCCGCCGCCGTTCGATATGGACGAGGGTGATGACGACGGGCTGCCGGTGTAACTTCGGCTCGATCGTTGAACCGCGGAGAACGCTGAGGCCGCGGAGATGTCGCGGAGACATCTTCAGAAATACGTACTTGAGAACCGGGACGAAACTCTCCAAAGAGTTCTGGGATCTCTCCGCGTGATCTCCACGTGCTCCGTGATCTCCGCGGCTCAAACAAACCCTTCTTTGTCTTCCTCTGTGAACTCGGTGTCCTCTGTGCCTCTGTGGTGAATCAAGGCTTCCGATCACTTTCCGCGGCCGGAGCTTGCGAAGTCGTCGGCGGCACAGCCTGTTGCTGCTGTTGTTGCTGCCGCTGGTGCTGCATCTTCGCCTTGGCCGTCAGGAGCAGGCCCACGAGCACGCAGCCGATCGCCACGCCGATGAGGTAGTGCCACAGGCGGTCGAAGAACTCGCCTTTCGGACGCCGACCGACCATCGGCCCTTGCGGCCGGTCGCGCTCGCTCACGGGTGGCTCGTTCATAGCCGGCTCGTTCATAGTTGGCTCGCTCCTCCGGCGTGTCGTGCGCCGGGCCGCCGCGGGTCGTCCTCGGCCGCGAGCCTGACCATCCGGTCGAGCAGGTCGTTGTACCACACATCGGGGTTGAAGTATTCGGCGATGTGCGCCCGCGCCGCCCCGCCCATCGACCGGCGCAACGGCTCGTCGTTCATCAGTTTCTCGATCGCCGCGATGAACGCCGCGTCGTCGTCCCATCGGCACAACAGGCCCGTCTTGCCGTCGAGCACGACCTCGGGGATCCCGGCCAGCCGCGACGCGACCACCGGCAGGCCCATTCCCGCGGCCTCGATCGCCGCCCACACCACCGTGTCCTCGTCGGTCGGCAGAACAAACACGTCCATGCTCGGCAAGAGCTCCGTCAGCAGCTTCTCACGCGGCACGCGCCCGTGCCGAACGACGTTCGTCAGCCCCGATAGCCCGGCCGGCGCATCCCCCGAGAAGACGTTCAGCTCGGCGCGGTCCTTCCACCGCGATTGGTGCCACCTCACGAGGCGGTCGCCGCCCTTGCGCTTCCAGTCGTTGCCCACGAAGACCAGTCGGAACAGCCTGTCTCTCTGTGGCGCAGGCGTTGGGGGGGCGCCTGTGCGAACGTCACCCAACGCCGCCGCCGGCGTGGGGGGGGGCATCTTCAGTGACGCACGCACCAGCGCGACCCGCTCACGCGGCATGCCGTAGTCGTTGACGAACGAGTCGCGGCACCACTGCGTCATGCACGAAACGAACGCGGCCCGTTCGAGGATCTTCTTCTCCGAGCGGATGAACGGGCCGTACGCCCTCAGGCTCTTGCGGAACTCGCGGCACTCCTGCGTGCCCGTCGCGTCGGCGTGGATCGCGTACGGGATCGACCACGCCGGGTCGGCCCACGGCATGAATACCGTGCCCTGTGTTGTCAGATGCAGCGCATCAAACCTCGCCAGGAGCAGCTTTGACCCAAACCATCGCTTCATTTGCAGGGCGACGAGGTGCTGGTACCGCCACGCGTGCTGATCCCACCCGGTTCGTGTCACGGGGATGTGCTTGGCCAGCACCTTGACCCAGAGCTCGCCGTGGAGCTTGATATGCGTGACGTCGACGTCGTCGCGCAACGCCGCGTAATGCTCGACCTGCCTGGCGAAGGTGGAGAAGCCGAGGATGCCGGTGGTGATGAACAGGAGTTGCGCCGGGCGATCCTTTCCCGGTACGCCGCGGGCGCTCGCCGCCCCCGTCCCCCCGCCGCGCACGACCAGCGGCGGCAGGTCGCCTGCCGTAAACCCCTTCAGATTCGTCGTGCTCGATCGCAGCATGTGGGCGGAAGTATACGGGTGTCGCCCAAGAATCCGCTCTCATACGAGACGCGAAGCGTGAGCGAGCGTGGTTTTCCGAGCGCTCTGCACGCTCGCTCCCTGGGGGGAGGGAAGCTCGCGTCTCGTGAAAACACTCATCCCTTGTCGTACTTCTTTTTCTTCCGCGCCCTGACGCCCGGCATCCCGGCCTTCTTCTTCTCCTCAGCGCCGCCCGCTCCACCGCCGCCGCGCTTCGCCCCGTTGGCCTCGACCTCGGAGCGCCGGACCTTGCCGCCGCCGCTCCTCTCACTCCCGCCGCGGTCCTTGAGCGTCTTGGCCTGGTCGCGCAGGCGTGCGGCTTTCTCGAACTCCAGGTTCTCCGCCGCCGTCATCATCTCTTCTTCGAGCATGCGGATCATCTCGACGAGGTCGTACTCCTTCTCGCCCGCGGCCGCGCTCCCCTCGATCGCCTGCCGCGCCGTGCGCCGCGCCTTCAGCTCCGCCTCCAGGCCCTGGCGGATCGCCTTCTTGATCGTCGTCGGCGTGATGCCGTGCTCTTTGTTGTACTGTTCCTGCTTCGCACGGCGGCGCTGCGTCTCGCCGATCGCCGCGTCCATCGCCGGCGTCATCTTGTCGGCGTACATCACGACCAGCGCGTTCACGTTCCTCGCCGCACGTCCCATCAACTGGATCAGGCTCGTCGGCGAACGCAGGAACCCCTCCTTGTCCGCGTCCAGGATGCACACCAGCGAGACCTCCGGCAGATCAAGCCCCTCGCGCAACAGGTTCACGCCGACGAGCACGTCGAACTCGCCCTTTCGCAGGTCCGTCAGGATCTCCACGCGGTCGAGCGTGTCGATCTCGCTGTGCAGATAGCGAACACGCAACCCCCCCTCCCCTCCGCCCTTCTGATCGAGATAGTTGGTGAGGTCTTCGCAGAGGCGCTTGGTGAGCGCGGTGACGAGCACACGCTCGCCGGCCGCCGCACGCTGCTTGCAGCGCTCGAGGACGTCGCCCACCTGCCCCTGCGCCGGCTTGATCTCGACGAGCGGGTCGAGCAGGCCCGTCGGGCGGATGACCTGCTCGGCGATGTCGCCGCCGGTCTTCTCCAGCTCGTACTTGCCGGGCGTCGCGCTCACAAACAACACCTGCGGCACGATCGCCTCGTACTCCTCAAACCGCAGCGGCCGATTGTCGAGCGCGCTCGGCAGGCGGAAGCCGTGGTCGACGAGCACCTGCTTGCGGTTGCGGTCGCCGTTGAACATCGCGTGGATCTGCGGCACGGTCACGTGCGACTCATCGATAATCACCAGCCAATCGCGGTAGTTCGTGCGATTCGCCGGCCCGTGCCGCCCCTCTTCGGCGGGCTTGTCCGGCAGGATGGCTTTGGTGGCACCGGTCTCCAGACCGGTGCGTGGGCGCGGCGGCGCATAATCGAAATAGTCCATCAGCGTGTACGGCCGTTCGCCCGGCTGCCGGCCGTCGAAATACCGCGAGTAGTTCTCGATGCCGTTGCAGAAGCCGACCTCTTCGATCATCTCGAGGTCGTACTTGGTGCGGGCCAGCAGCCGCTGCGCTTCGAGCAGCTTGCCCTCGGAGCGGAGCTGCGTGACGCGCTCGTCGAGCTCCTTGCGGATCTTGGCGATGATCGGCGAGAGCTCCTCCTCGGCGAGCACGTAGTGGACCGCCGGGAAGAGGAAGAACTGGCGTTCTTCGGCGAGCAGCTCGCCGCTGATCGGGTCGATCAGCTCGATCTTCTCGATCTCGTCCCCAAACATCTCCACGCGCACGGCGTATTTCTCGTACGCCGGCCAGACCTCGAGCACGTCGCCGCGGACGCGGTATCGCCCGCGTTGCCACTCGATCTCGGTGCGCTGGTACTGCATCGAGTTGAGCCCGAGCAGCAGCTGCCGCCGCGCAACGGGGGAGCCCTTGGTGAGCGTGAGCACCTTGCTGCCGTACGCCTCGGGCGAGCCCAGGCCGAAGATGCACGAGACGCTGGCGACGACGATGGTGTCGCGGCGTGAGAGGATGCTGCTGGTCGCCGCGAGGCGGAGCTGGTCGAGCTCGTCGTTGCGCGACGAGTCTTTCTCGATGTAGATGTCGCGCTGCGGGATGTACGCCTCGGGCTGGTAGTAGTCGTAGTAGGAGACGAAGTAGTTGACGCTGTTGTGCGGGAAGAGCTCTTTCATCTCTTCGAAGAGCTGGGCCGCGAGCGTCTTGTTGTGGCTGATGATGAGCGTCGGCTTGCCCAGCCGCGCGATCGTGTGGGCCATCGTGAAGGTCTTGCCGGTGCCGGTGGCCCCGAGCAGGCACGCCGCGGGCTGACCGGCCAGCAGGTCGCGCGAGAGCTTCTCGATCGCCTGCGGCTGGTCGCCGGTCGGGGCAAACTCGCTCACCACCTCGAACGGCCGTTGCACGCGGAGCATGAGCAATCGTAGCGGTCTTTCCCGGCGCCCCTTCAAAAAGCACGACGCCCCGGACAACGAGGTCCGGGGCGTCGATGGGATCAATCAGGTGCGGGCTTCATTCCGGCGGTGTTCGTCACAACGCCGTCGCGTTACCCGCGGCTTGTCGGCTGCTTACTGAGGGCAGCCGGCCAGCCAGGCCGTCAGGAAGTCGAAGATATCCTGGACGGTCACACCGTTGACGCGGTTGAAGTCCGCGGCGCAGGTGTTGCCGGAGAGCACGGTGTCGCCCGCGTCCTCGTGCTCGATGGCGACGAGGAAGGACATGTCGTCGGAGAGCTCGGTCCACTTCGGAGCCGGAGCGCCAGCGCCACCGGCCGGGCCGATGTGCTGAGCCGGGGAGATGTGGATCTCGCAGTCGTCCTCGCAGGTCCAGTTGTAGCACCAGTAGGCCCGGTCGTTGAAGCCGAAGTTATCCTTGACCGAGACGGCGAACCAGTAGTTCGCGTTGGCGGCCAGGTCGATCGCCAGGTCGTGCCACTCGAAGCGGTACTCCTTCATCGCGCGGCCGTCGATGGTGACGACGTTGCTGCCGAGGAGGACGCGCTTGGTCGCGTCGAACGGACCCTTGAACGGCGAGCTGCCGAGGCTGTACGCCGGCTCATCGCAGTCGTTCTCGTAGACCTCGAGAACGGCCTTCGGGGTCGGGCAGTTGGTGTACACGCACGCCTCGAAGTAGCAGACCGTGATGCCCTCGCAGGGGTTGGTGCCGATGTTGTCGGCGGTCCGCTGGTTGCGGCCCGAGTCGTTCGGAGCGTACTCAGAACGGGAGCCGGCCGGGACGGAGTAGCGGTCCGACCCGCCGTTGTCGACGTAGATCTCGCACGGGTGAGCGATCACCTCGAAGCACAGATCCGTGCAGCCGACGCAGGCGCAGCCCTCGTTGAGGCCGATCCACGACTGACCGCTGTAGGAGTACTCCGACGCCGTGCCGTAGCCCGCGACGCCGTCGATCTTCTTGGCGACGGCCTGGCGGATGACGCCGTGGTTGGCCGTGCCGAAGTACGAGATGTCGGAGTGGTTGGGGCTGCCGTCGGTCAGACCAACGAGCGAGACCCAGTAGTTGCCGCCGCGGAGGGCGATACCGAGGTACTCGTCCTCATCGGTCTGGTTGGCGATGTTGAAGACGTACTGGACGAGGTAGAACCCGTCGCCGACGTCCGCGAGCTCGGTCTTGGTGAACTCGGTGAACGTGTAGAGCAGCTCACCGGGGCAGCCGTTGCAGTCGGCGTACAGCTCGAGACGGGCGCGGCCGTTGGCGAACTTGGAGTTCGTCAGCATGCAGCCGCTGATCTCGCGCAGGTCCCAGATGCTGCAGGGGGACAGGAAGAAGTCGTCGGCGGCCTTGGTGCCGTCGGTGACCGCGCCACCCTCGTGCGAGGGCTGGCCGCTGACGCCGTCCCAATCGCCGTTGTCCCAGGCGATCGCCGCGTCCTCGCAGAAGCCGACGCGGGCCAGACGGCCGGCGTCGAACGAAGCGCTCGGCGTGAACGGCGCAGCGCCGCCCGTCGAGCTGGACGCGCCGACCGCGTCCTTGGCGTGCGCCATGGTGCCGGCCACCAGCACCATCGCACAGGCCATACCGATGTTCTTACGGAAACCTGTCATGGGAAACCTCCTTCTACAAACACACTCGAACACGAACACGAACCACGATTCGGTGCGGACGAGCCACAAACCCGCCGCTCTTGAAACATCGTTGCTGGAGGCTCGGACACCCCGACCGAAACTGCCGCGGGTTCAACCGCCGCGGCCGACTTTGGCCTGGATGCCTCGCTTCCTTTGCTTGGCTATTTGACTCCCGACAAAGCTGACCCGTGGAGTTGTTCCTTCGCGACCATGGACCCGGAACACTCGACTTTGCCGTTAGCGTCATTCGTTGTATCACAACCGACACGCATCTTCAAGACCCTTCTGGTATTAAAGCCCTCATATTCAGGGGGTCTTCACATTTCCTTGCACCACCCGCTCAGCCGTTTCTGCCGGCGTATCGAGGAACACATACTGTACACACCCCCCTTTTTCAGGCAACGTCCTCGTCTCCGGGATTTTTTACACCATCCATAAATCCCGTATTTTCAAGAACTTATGCACATCTCTTTTTGTTTTACAAACAAAATCCATTCAGCCGCCGGCTGAATCGGTGGCCAATCCTGCTCACAAAACCCGATTGTTTTCCCAGATTATCGGGCACTGGATCCGGATATCCACTTTGTGGACGACCGATGGTTTTCGGACCCAGTTTTCCACGTAAACCGGGGACGCCGGCCGACCACCGCCTCGATCAGCCCGGCCTTGCGCTCCGCGCCCCACAGATCGACCTGCGGCCCGCCCTCGCCGCACGCCGCGTCCGCTTCCACCTCGCACGCCAGCCGCGATGTGCTCACCGACACCCGCACGCCGCGCACGCGCTGCGTGTGCGTGCGATCGAGCCCGTCGGCGATGCGCAGGATGCCCGCGAGCGTGCGCACCTTGCGCCGCTCTTCCTCCGACAGCACGGCGAAGTTGGCGTGCCGCACCTTCGGCTCCGAGCCGCGGTGGTACCGCGCGATGTTCGCGACCACGTGCACCTCTCGCGGATCGAGCCCCGGCAGGTCCGCGTGCACGATCAGGTGGTACGAGTGCTTGTGGTGCCCGACGTAGTTCACCAGATACCCGATGTCGTGCAGGATCGACGCCGCCTCCAGCAGCACGCGGTCACGCGCCGTCAGGTCGGCGACGCACGCCTCCTTGCCCGGCAGCGATTCCTTGAGCTGGTCGAAGATCGCCAGCGCGAGCCCCGCGACGTGGTTGGAGTGCGCCTGCTCGTAGCCGCAGGCCCGGGCGAAGCGCTTGACGGCGCGCATCGGGTCGATCCCGCCGCCGGGCGGCTCGTGCGCGCCGCCCCGCCCCTCGCCCCCGCGCGAGCCGGGCGCGATCGCCTCGACCATCGTCCGCAGGATGCCGTCGCGGATGCCCCCGTCGTGGGCGCGCAACCGGTTGCACTCGAACCGCTCCATCAGCGCGTCGATGATCGCCAGCCCCGCGACGATGATGTCCGCGCGGTCCGCCGAGAGCCCCGGCGTGCGCGACCGCTCCCTGACCGGCGTCTTCCGCAGCATCTCCAGCAGGTGCATCAGCTCCGGCCTTCGCACCGACGCCCCCTGCACCTTCCCGGCAAACAGCCCCTCCGACGCCGGCCCCGCCTGCTGGTACAGGTGCATCCCCGCCAGCGTCGTGAACGTCCCGCCGGTCCCGATAAACACCTGCGGCATGGTCGGCGGCTTGCCCACCACCCGCTTGACCTCCTGCCGCACAAACGACCGCAACTCATCAAACCGCTTGCCGCCGGCCGCCTCCGGCCCGCCGAACCGCTCCGTCAGCCGCACCGCGCCGAGGTTGAGCGTGTACACCCGCTCCACCACGCCCGGGCCGGCCTTGCCCCCCTCCTCGCCGTAGCCGCTCGACGGCTCGCGCCCGACGCTGAGGACGACCTCGGTGCTCCCGCCGCCGATATCGACGACGACCGCCGGCATCGTCCGAAGGTCGAACGCGCCCGCGACGCTCTTGTACGCCAGCAGGGCCTCCTGGGCCGCGGTGATGACCTCGACCTCGAGCCCCGCGACCTCGCGCACGCGCCGGACGAAGTCGCCGGCGTTGCTCGCCTCGCGCGAGGCGCACGTCCCGATCACGCGGATCGCCCCGCGCACGCCGTAGCCCTCGGCGATGGTGCGCATCCGCGCGATCGCCGCGGCGGAGGCCTCGATCGCCGCCGGGTCCATGCGCCCTGTCTCGTGCAGCCCGCGGCCGAGCCGGGTGATGTCCTTCTCGTCGTCGAGGATCCGGTAGCTCCCCTCGGGCGTGACCTCGGCGACGATGAGCCGGATGGAGTTGGTCCCCACGTCGATCGCCGCCAGGCGCGCGCCCTCGCCGCCGCCGCCGCCCCGTCCGCCGCGGCTTTTGAGCGCGTGCCGGGCGTGCCCGTTGCCGTTTGCCGCATGCCCGTTGAGCACGACGTCCGAGGCCGAGGGCTTGACCTCGAGCACCCACGGCGAGACGGGGATCAGCACGTCCCCGCCGCCGCCGTCCACCACGCCCCGCGGCCCCGGCGCCGCCGCGAGCCCGCCGTCGAGCTCGCCATCGAGCTGGCCCCCCACCGCTTCGACGAGGCGTTCGAGCAGCCGCTGCTCCATGTGCCGGCGCCACACGCTGCCGAAGCGGTCGATCGACGCGACGAGCGCGCGCTCGATCCGCTCGCGCAGCGCCGCGAGCCCTTGGCCGGCCTGGTCATCCGGCGCATCGGGCATGCCGCGCAGCTCGTCGAGCAGCTCCGACAGATCGTTCACCTCGCCGAGGCGGTCCTGGATCTCCGTCAGCCCGCGATACAGCGGTGTGCTCGTCCGCGTGCCCCCCTCGAAGCACGGCCCGAAGATCTCCGTGACGTACCGCAGCGACTTGACGCTCAGCCGAAGCTCATGCAGCGAGACCGGCGACGAGAGCGCCTGCACCGCGGCGTGGCGCTCGGCCTCGCGCACGCGCCGAGCCGCCGCCTGCACGGCCGACTTGGCCGTCTGGCTCAGCGTCGTCTTGGTGTGCGATTTCTTCTTGCCCAGCTTGGCCAGGAGGTATTTCACGCCGTCCTGCGACAGCCGTTCGTCGCCGCGGAGGTCGCGCAGGTGTTCGCGCAGCGCCGCCGCGGCGGCGCGCCGGTCCGCCTTCCGCTGCGTGCTCATCCGGCGGAGCGTCGCCCGCTCCTTGGGCGTCGCCTCGGCCTCCAGCGTTTCGAGCATGGTCAGGCGCACGTCGGCGTCGCGGACCTTCCCCGCCGCCCTGCGGAGCGACTTGAGCACCGCCCGCACACGCTTGATCCGCGCGCTGGGGAGGACGCCTGAGAGCGCCTCCATCGCCGCCTCGGCCCGCCGCGTCGCGACGCGGAGCTGGTGCACCGCCCGCCGCCCGCCGTCGCCGGCCTGGGCCTGCTTGCGCGCCTTCCCCGCTTTGCCGGTGTGCTGGCCGTTGCGGCCGCCGCCGATCGACCACGAGGGCACGTCCCCGGCCGCCTTGAACGCCTCCGCCACCCCCTTGCCCAGCCGGTCGGCGACGATCCGCCGGGCCGCCTCGTCCATCGTCATGGACGGCTTCAAGCCGCGCACCCATTTGCCGGTCACAGCCATGGTGAGACTCCCGCAGGCAAGCGGCCGTCCCCTCCCCCATCCCCCCCCACAGTTTACGGCACGCACGCCCGCGGTTCACCCGCTTCCCACCATCGCTTCACGATGTCTTTACACCCGCCGCGGGGGAACGGTCATTCCCCGGCCGGCTCACCCTCCGCCGGGCTCTCGGCGGGCTTCTCGGGGCTGTGGGCGGGTTCCTCGCTGTGAGCGGGCGGCTTGGGCATCGCCACGCGGTGCAGGGTGAGCTTGGCGTCCCGCTCGATGGTGATCTCGTTCTCCCCCATCGTGCCGATCACGATCATCTTCCGGTCCACCGTCGCCTCGTGGATGATCCCGTCGTCGGTGTTCCAGACATAGCGGCCGGTGTAGGTCGAGTCGCCGATGCGGTACTTGGAGCCGCCGCTGGCGTCGGTCTCGGGCTTGAGCTCGTAGCCCCCCTCGGCGTCGACCGTCGCGAGCTGGTCGGCCTGGTCCGAGAACGTCGAGCTGGACTTGAGCGTGAAGACGCCCACACCCTTCATCTCGCCGTCTTCGGTGGTCTCCCACTGCTCGCCGAGCACGGGGCCGTGCTCGCCCGGCTTCATCGCCAGCATCGGCCCCCAGTCGCGCCGAATCGCCTCCGGGCCGACCAGGTCCGCGGCGTACATCCCGAACGGGCCGGGCACGATCGCGTTGTAATGCCCGATCGAGCTGACGATCTCGCCGCGCTCGTTGACGACGACCTTGATGGTCACGCCGACCAGCGGTCGCATCGCCTCGGCGAGCGGGTTGCCCTTGTCCTCCACGCTCGGCAGCGACGAGTCGAACGTGTACTCCTTATCGCGGAGCGTGACCGTCGCGTCGAGGTCGGTGATGAACAGGTTGAAGACCGCGGCACGGTCGGTCACGTCCGCCAGGCGCATGATCATGCCGATCCGCTGATGGATCGACTGCTGCCCGTTGGCCATCGGCAGGCTCGCCGACGAGACCTTGACCGAGCGGTCGACCTCGAGCTCGAGCCGTTGCTGGTGCCCCTTGACCCACCGGCTCGGCAGGTCGACCTCGCCCGCCTTCGCCCCGTCCTTGGCGGCCGGGGTCTCCGCCGGCGCCGGCTCATCGGCCCACGCCGCACCGCCCTGCCCGGCCAGCACGATCAGCCCCGCGGCGGCCGCGGCCCACCCGGCCCCCGTCAAAGAGCGAACGCCCCGACCGACCAACGCGAAAGACTCGTTCATAAAACACCCTCGTGAAATGGCTGTGCGTGTGTGCATGGAGATCAATGGTTCCCGGCCCGCACGGCGGCGCTCGGGACACGTGAGCTTATCGGGCCCGCCGCGGTGGAGTTTTATCGGCCCGCGGCATTCCACGAACCAGCCGCCGCGTCAGACGTCGTACCCGAGCCGGGCCAGCGTTTCCTTGCCGACCTTCTCGATCAGCGCCCGCTGCTGGGCCTGGGTGAGGCCTTCCTGCTCGTACCGCGCGACGGACGCCGTGTGCGGCTTGTCGTGCTCGCGCGACTTCTCGTCGCCGTACCCCTCGTGGTGCGGCTTGTCGCCGTAGACGAGCATCGCCGGGTCGAACGGCACGCCGAGGAACACGCACAGCGTGCGGCAGGCCCGCTCGGGCTCCTCGCACAGCGACTCATACCGCACCAGGTGCGCTCGCCCGCTCGCCTGGTGTTCCTGGTAAAAACGGGCCAGCTCCTGCATCTCGCGTGCGGCCTCGTCGAAGTGGCCCTCGGGAGACTTGCTCTCGATGTGCTTCCACGTGTGCCGCGACCAGACCGTGCCGCGTGGGTCGCGCGCCAGAACGATGAACCGCGCCTGCGGAAAGATCTGCGGCAGCGCCCGGCTCAACATCAGATAAAACGGCGTCTTGTCGATCAGGCACGCCGTGCCGGGCGCAAAACGCTGCGCATAAAACCTCCCCGCGAACGCGCGGCAGCACTCGACAAACTCGCCGATGTTGAGGTGCGAGTGGATCGCCGCCGCGGCCTGGGCGCGGTTCCACTGCGGGTGCGTCCCCTTGCCCTCCCACAGGTCCAGCAGCGGCAGGAGGAACCACGTCTCGGCGGGCGAGCTGAGCTTTGGGTGCGAGTCGAGCACCTTGCGGAGCAGCGTGGTGCCGGTGCGCCACGCGCCGAGGACGAAGACGATCCCCTTGCCCAGCTCGAGGTCGCGGAGCGTGAGAGCCGCGGGGTTGTTGGTTGCGTGAGCCGGGGCGGCGGGGGGGCGCCCCGGCGCGTCGGCGGGCGTCGCCGTGCCCGCGATGAGGCCGGCCGCGGTGCGGGGGCGAGGAGGCTGCTTCGTGGTGCTCATCGACTGGTTATCGGCACATGAGACGGACCAATCAAGGAAAAAGAAGGGATGCCGGTCTCGCTTTCATACGAGACGCGACCATGAGGGAGCGTGTCCTGCTTCGGAGGGGGGCCTACACGCTCCCTCACGCTCGCGTCTCGTATGAGCAATCTCCAAGCGCTGTCATCTTCTGGTCGACATGGGCATCAATGCGAGCACCACTCACAGCCCCCGCGGCCCGGAGAAATAGTCGCGGCGCGGGTCGTCCTCGCCCGCCGGGGGCTGCCCCGCGGACGACCGCGGCGCGGCCGGGGGAGACTGGGCGGGCGGCGGCGACGGGGGAGAGACCGGCCGCATCGGCAACTGCCCCGCGCTCATCATCCGCACCATGTTCAGCTCGGCCTGCCCCGCGAGGATCACGAAGACCCCGATGAAGATGAGCAAAAAGTCCCCCGACGTGACGGCGAAAACGATGAACAGCACCGCGATCCCCTGACCGATGCGTGCGGCGATCGTCGTCGCGACAAGCTGCGTCGTGAAATAGCCGACGATCGCCCGCAGCACGCGCCCGCCGTCCATCGGGAACGCCGGGAGCATGTTGAAGAGGACCAGCCCGATGTTGATCGCAAAGAGCTTGAGGAGCAGCGAGCTTTCTTGGTTGGGATCCAGCGTGGGCATGCCCTCGGCGACGTGCCGGACGAGCAGCACGCACAGGAGCACCAGCGCGATCCCGACGTTCACCAGCGGCCCGGCGATCGCGATGAGCAGCTCCGACGTCGGCGACCACTTGGCCCCCTCCAGCCGCGCCAGCCCGCCCAGCGGCCAGAGGATGATGTCGTGCGTCAGGATGCCGAACCGCCGCGCCATCAGCGCGTGCCCGAACTCGTGCAGCAGCACGCAGAAGAAGACCGCCAGCAGCAGCAGCATGTTCTCCCCCGCCGCCGCGAGCCCGGTCGCGAGCCCCCCGGCCCGGCTCAGCCCCGAATAGGCGACAAAGAAGAGCAGCAGGCCGAACGTCCAGTGGACGTAGACCTGGATGCCGAAGTATCTGCCGAGAGGGAGCGAGTTCACGCACAAGGGTAGGGGGAGAAGCGGCGGGCTTTCCGACCGCCGCGGCATCGGGTATCTTGTCCTCATGACGGACCACTCATCATCCTCGATCGACTCGTCGCTGCACGAGTCGCGCTGCTTCCAGCCTCCCTCGGCGGAATCCCTGGGCCTGGCCAGGTGGCACGTCCCCTCGCTGGAGGCGTACCGCGCGATGCACGCCGAGGCGCTCGCCGACCCGGTGAAGTTCTGGGGCCGCGTCGCCGGCGAGCTCTTCTGGCACGAGCCGTGGGAAGGCAGCAAGGTCGTCGAGTGGTCGCCCCCCGACTGCCGGTGGTTTGTCGGTGGCAAGACCAACATCTGCTACAACTGCGTCGATCGGCACGTCCACGCCGGGCACGGCGGCGACACCGCGATCGTCTGGGAAGGCGAGCCCATCGCCGAGGGGGCCGGGTGGGGCGGCGAGGTGCGCACGATCACCTTCGCCGAGCTGCGCGACGAGGTCTCCAAGTTCGCCAACGTCCTCAAGGCGCTCGGCGTCAGGCAGGGCGACGTCGTCACGATCTACATGGGCATGGTGCCCGAGCTGACGATCGCCATGCTCGCCTGCGCCCGCATCGGCGCGGTCCACTCGGTCATCTTCGGCGGCTTCTCCGCCCAGGCGATCGTCGACCGCGTCCTCGACGCCTCCAGCCGGACGATCGTCACCTGCGACGGCGCGTGGCGGCGCGGCAAGGTCGTGCCGCTCAAGGAGAACGTCGACGCCGCATGCGCAACGCTGGAGTCACTCGGCAAACCCGTCAACAACGTCGTGATGCTCCGCCGAACGGGCTGCGAGGTCGCGCACCACACCGGGCGCGACCACGACTGGCACGACCTGATGCTCGCGGCCAGCGACGACTGCCCGTGCATGCCCGTCGACAGCGAGCACATGCTCTTCCTGCTCTACACCTCGGGCTCGACGGGCAAGCCCAAGGGGATCATGCACACCACCGCCGGGTACATGGTCTACACCTACCTCACGGCGCGGCTGGTCTTCAACCTCGGCAACGGGACGGACAAGCCCAACACGCCGACGCCCACGCTCTACTGGTGCACCGCCGACTGCGGCTGGATCACCGGGCATTCCTACATCGTCTACGGCATCCTCGCCAACCGCACGCCCACGCTGATGTACGAGGGCGCGCCCAACTTCCCCGCAGAAGACCGCTTCTGGGACATCGTCCAGCGGCACAGGGTCACGCACTTTTACACCGCGCCGACCGCGATCCGCGCGTTCATGAAGTGGGGCCGCGAGCACGCCGACAAGCACGATCTCTCGTCGCTGCGCGTGCTCGGCACCGTCGGCGAGCCGATCAACCCCGAGGCGTGGATGTGGTACCACCGCGTGATCGGGCGCGAGAAGTGCCCGATCGTCGACACGTACTGGCAGACCGAGACGGCCGGGCACGTCATCACGCCCCTCCCCGGCGCGACGCCGACCGTGCCGGGCTCGTGCACGCTCCCGTTCCCCGGCATCGACGCCGCGATCGTCGACGAAGAGGGCAACGAGCTGCCGGCGAACAAGGGCGGCTTGCTCGTCATCCGCCGCCCGTGGCCCGGGATGCTCCGCGGCGTCTTCGGCGACCGCGAACGCTTCGTCCAGACCTACTGGTCGCGCGTCAAAGGGCCCGACATGACGGCAAGCCGTGGCACAGGCGTTGGGGGGGCGCCTGTGCAGACGACGGCTCACGTCCCCTATTACACCGCCGGCGACGCCGCACGGCGAGACGAGCACGGCAACTTCTGGATCATGGGACGCATCGACGACGTGATCAACGTCTCCGGGCATCGCCTGGGCACGATGGAGGTCGAGAGCGCCCTGGTGAGCCACGACGCGGTGGTCGAGGCGGCGGTCGTCGGCATGCCGCACGAGATCAAGGGGACGGGCGTGGCGGCGTTCGTCACGCTCGAGCCGCATTGCAAGCCCAGCGAGGAGCTGAAAGCCCGGCTCCGCGAGCACGTCGCCCACGAGATCGGGGCGATCGCCAAGCCGGATATCATCCGGTTCACGCAGGTCCTGCCCAAGACGCGCTCGGGCAAGATCATGCGGCGGCTGCTCCGCGACATCGCCGCGGGCGTCGAGCACACCACCCAGGACACCACCACGCTCGAAGACTTCAGCGTGCTGGCTAAACTGCGGGAGACGGAGGAATCGTAAAAAGGCCTTTGCGTCACCCTGGCGCTCTCTTACGAGACGCGAGCGTGTAAAGCACTGGCGAGAAGGACACGCCCCCTCACGGTCGCGTGTGGTATGAACAACGGTCGGCATCTCTCTGGCATGTCTACGGTGGTTGACAAGAGCATGATTTGCAACAATGGACAAGGCTCGCAAACGCGGGCTTCGGAGAAAGGAATCAATCGATGAGCAGCAGTGCGGATTTTCGTTGGACGACGACGCTGGCCGCGCTCGGCGGCGTCGCGGTCGGCGTGCTCCTCATGACCGGGTTTGTCGCCCTCAAAAAAGTCGACTTCGGCTCGCGCGCCGCGGCCCAGCCCGTGGCCGAGCCCGAGCCGGCCCCCGACCCCGAAGCCCAGACGCGCATCGTCGAGGCGTGGCTGATGGCCCAGCAGTTCGTCGAGCAGTACGGCAAGCTGCCCAGCTCCGGCTACTGGGGCGGCACGTTCGCCAACTACCAGGATCCGCGCCTGGCCGTCACCGACAAGGGCAACAACCTCTACACCGTCCACGCCTGGGTCGAGACGGAGGACATGCTCGGCGTCAAGCAACGCCGCGAGTTTGTGTGCGAGCTGCTCTACGAGGGCGGCCCGTACTGGCACTGCAACTCGCTGCATTTCAACGACTGACGAACACGAGGGGGCTTATGCGACGCTTCACCGTCGAGATCGACATCGATCGCCCGCCCGCGGAGGTCTTCGCGGCCCTTACCGATCCGGCGCTCACGCCGCGGCTGCAGCCCGGCGTCGAGCGCGTCGAGCTTGCGCTCCCCGCCCCCCCCACCGGCCCCGGCGCGGGGAAGGAAGACGTCCACCTCGGCTCGCTTTTGGCGGTGTATGTCGCGGGGCGGAAACGGCCGCACCCGCAGCGGGTCGTCGAGTTCAAGCCGGGGCGGGTCTACGCGGTGCGCTGCGAGGGGGGCGTCTTCCGCACGACCTACCGCTACCGACTCCGCCCGCTCAAGGGCGCGAACAAGTCAGAAGCGGGCGGCAAGGGGGCGAGCGCATGCCGGGCGCGGCTCGACGCGATCTTCGAGAGCGCCGGCCCCGGCAGACTGCTGGAGCCGCTCGTCGCACGGCGTGCGCACAAGGCCGACGCCGACCAGCTCGCCAAGCTCAAAGCACTGCTGGAACGGAACGATTGAGTTTCATCAAACCTAGCGCTCTCATACGAGACGCGACCGTCAGGGAGCGTGTCACACGCTGGAGTTCCAGACACGCTCGCTCACGCTTCGCGTCTCGTACGAGGGCACACATGCGTAGCTGGTAAGCGGATGCCTCACGCCGCCGCCGCGGCTTCTCCGCCGACGAGCGTCGCCACGTAGTACCCGTCCATCGGCACGCGGATGTCGAACTCGCCGGGCTCGCCCGGCTCGAAGTTGTCGTGCTCGACGACCTGCCCGTCGGCCATCACGATCCGCAGGTCGCGCCGCTTCATCAGGTCGATCGGGTCGCCCACGGGCTTGTCGCGGTCGAGGTCGGCCGTGCTCGCCGGGATCGGCGTCACGGTCGGACGGCATGGGTCCATCGGGTTCCAGCCGCTCACCGCGCCCGTCGTGCCGTCGCTGAGCAACACGACCGTCCCCGGCGGGTACGCCGGCACGACGGCCAGCAGCGCCTTGAAGATCACGCGGTCGATCACGCCGGCCCGCGCGAGGCGGAGCATCGCGCCCAGCGTGCGCACGTTCGGCTGGGCCTGTTCATCGGAGTTGCTCTCCTGCGCGCCCCACGGGAACCGCAGCCGGTCGAAGATGTCCGCGACCGCGACGATCCGCGCAAAGACGTGGATCTGCGGCCCGACCAGCGCGGCCTTCGACCCGTCGAGCCGCTTCTTGAGCGGGAAGCCCGAGCCGTCCATCCGCTGGTGGTGGTGCAAGACCGCGGCGGCGGCGGTCGGGGCGATCTTGCCCCTCACCATCTCGTACCCGATCGTCACGTGGCTGCGGTACAGCTCGTCGTGCGCCGCGTCGCTGGGGTCGGCCGCGCCGGAGGGCGCGTCGGGCGGCGGGGCCCCGACGGCGTGCTGGCGGATCTCCGCCGGCAGCTTGAGCAGCCCGATGTCGTGCAGCAGCGCGCCCACGCCGAGGTTCTCGATGTTCTGCGCCCGCTTCGGCGAGATCTGCTTGCGCTGCGTCACGAGGTAGCCGTCGAGCTTAAGGCCCATGAGCAGCGACAGCATGCAGACGTTCGAGCAGTGGGCCAAGAGCGCCTGCCGCCCGTCGGCGATGTCGTGCAGGAAGACCGCCGCCTCCGGGTCCATCACGACCTTGTCGATGAGCGTGCGCACCGCGCCGGCGTAGCTGGCGAAGTCGAGGTTGGCGTGCACCTTGGTCCGCACGGCGTCGAAGCACTCGCCGAGCCGCTGCGTGACCTTGGCGTGCTCGGTCATGATGCCGACGTTGACGTATTTGATCAGGTAGCCCAGCGGCGGGTAGGTGACGAACAGCCGTCGGATACCGACCTCTTCGAGCGAACGCAGGATCACCGCGTCGAGCGTCGCGCCCGGCTTGAGCAGGACCAGCCCCGGGTGCTGCGGGTGGAAGACGGGCAGCGCCAGCGTCATGCCCGGCCTGGCCTCGGCGGTGGTGATCCTCAACATGGCGCGTGCTCCCGTGTTCGTCTATCGGCCTGAGCGGCCGACGCGCCGAGGAGAACCCCTGCACGATGTTCTTGGGCGTTCGGCGTGCGACGCCTGCCCGAGAGCGAGAGACTGTGCGGGTTATACGGGTCGGGCGGGTCGGGCGAGCCTCATCAGCGCTCCAGCAGCTCGAAGGACGCCGGCAGCCGCGGGATCAGCACGATGACCTGCCGCCGGTCGGCGCGCACGCCGCCGACTCGGCTCTCGCCGAGCAAGGCCGCGCCCACGGTCGGCAGCCTGGGCGCGGGGGGCCCGGCCCGGCCGGGGCCCGCGTCTTCCTGCGGCTGGGGGCCGTAGGCCAAGGGCGACGCCGCCTCCGCCGCGCCCCGGCCGTCGTCGCGGCTCACCTGCCCCACGCCGATCGGGCCCGCCGTCGCGCGTAGGGCCGTTTCACCATCCGCGTCCCTCGCGTCGGGCGATCCCGGCGGCGTTTGCGTCGTCTCGCGCGGCACGATCACCACCGCCTCGCCCTCGCGCAGCGTCAACGACGCCGAGAGCGTCGGCAGCAGGATCCCCTCGTTCATCGCCGTCGGCGCGGGCGGCGGCGCGAGACCATCAAGCCCGAGCGAGCCGCCCGTGCCGCGTGCGCTCTCGGCCAGCTCGTGCTGCACGCACAGCTCGACGCGCAGACCCGCGCCCGCCCCGCCGCCCTGGTCTTCGCCGGCAGGCAGGGGGATCACCCACGCCCGCGCCAGCAGCCGCAGACGCCCCGGCGGCAGCTCGACGCGCTCGCGGTCCATCGCCAGCGTCACGCCGCGCGGGAAACGCACACCCCGCGCAACCTCCTGCCAGTCCGGCGTCTGCCCGACCCATTGCCTGGCCCCCCCCACTCCTGCCGCCCCCCCTCCCCCGCCGCCGGCGATGCGCGAGCCCGACTCGAACCCGTCGAGCAGCGGCGAGAGGTTCTCCATCGGCACGCGGACCGCCTGCAGCGCGTGCGCGGTCCACACCGCCTCGGCGTCGTCGCCGAGCGCGTTCCCCTCGTCGCGGTACGCGTTGAGCACGGCCTGAAAAACATCCGACGGCTGCTGCACGACCAGCGCCACCACCTCGAGCCCGATCGGGCTGCCGACGATCATCGGCTGGTCCAGATCAAGCCCGCCCGGCCGCGTCCCGACGAGTGCGGCGTCGGACGCATCCAACGCGCGTGCCTCCCCGGCGTGCCTTCGGCAACCGCCGGCCATCCCGGCGGCCACGGCCGCGCCCGCCAGGAGCGCCGCCGTGCCCCGGCCATGAAAAAAACGCGGACATGGTCCCTGCGTCATCGCCATCACGATCATCGTATGGAGTACGCACGCGGGCGTACGCGGCTGCATCAGCCTCCCAACCTCCCGCCACGCTCACCGCCGCCACCGCCACCAATGACGACGCGGCGCGCGGACGGGGGGGCAAGACGTAGGGCTTGCCCATCTTGGTACATGAGAAATGCCTCAGCCGCACCATGTTTTCATGGCGGGCGTAGCACAATCGGTCAGACTCTGGTCGCACGCGGCGGCATCTAACAACAACGAGGAAACCCGCCGCGTATGGTGCTTTTGGCAACTTAGAGAAAGAAGGGGGCCCGATATGCGTACGAACAACAACCACGTGCGGTCTTCCATGAGCCGGCCGGTGCTTGCCGCGGCGGCTCTGCTTTCATTGGCGGGCGCAGCCGCGCCCGCCTGGGGTGAGCCCGATCGGCCCGCCGACAACCCACCGGCTCCATCGAAGGACGCCGCGACGAAAAGCGCGTCCGAAAACACCGATCCCTCAGCGTCGGACCGCGACACGGCGAAGAAGAACGACGCGGCACACCAAACGGCTGAGGCCGACGAAACCGATGGGCCGAAGGTCGTTGTCCACAACGCCGGCGCGGCCCGCACGCCGCCGGCCGGCACGGTGCGGATCAGCATGCCCGGCCGCGGCGCGGTGGTGTACCGCAACGGCGTGCCGTATTACGCCGACGCGAGCGCCGAGCGCACGCACGACGCCGAGGATGACGCGGCGGGCGCGCGGACCACGCCGGGCGGCGGGATCGTGATCCCCTCCAACACGCTCGGCCCCGGCGAGCCGCTGTGGATGAGCCGCGAGCGCGAGGCCCGCGCCGAGAACCGCGCCGACCTGATCGCCGCCGGCATCGCCGACGGGTACGCCGCGCCCTCGACATACACCGTCTCGTCGGTCCGCCGCGGCGGGCTCGGGTGGGACGGCATCGGGTGGACGTATTTCCCGAACCGATACACACGGCACGTCGGCCCGCGCCCGCCGCTCAACACCGAGCCGCGGCCCATCCCCACGGGCGACCTCACCGAGCAGCGCTTCGGGGAGGCGCAACGCGAGGCGTACCGCGCCAGCCAGCCGGCGAGGGTCGTCACCGACCCAAAGACCGGCTTGTGGGTGCACGAGCCGAGGTAGGCGTGCGAAGGTAGCGTCATCATCTGAACAAGATACGAGCCGGGGCACGACGCCCCGGTTTATTTCATACCTTGTTCCGGTGTACCAAGCGGATACGCCGCCTGGCAGAAGAAAAAACCCGCGAGGAGGAACCGTTTCTGCGCGCACGAGCCCGTCCGGCCGTACAAAGAAGAGAGGCGGCGCGTGGGAGGGGGGAGCGTCCGCTGCTTTGGGAGGCCGCCGATGACGAACCGGTTGAGCATGATGTGCGTGGCGATGCTGAGCGCGTTCGCGTGGCTCATGCCGATGCGTGCGGTGGGTGCGGCGGGCGAGCCGCGGGAACCGACGCCGAGTGCGGAGCATGACCCGAACCAGAAGGGCGGCGTCGATCTGCGCCCGAAGTTTGTCGAGGGGCGCGAGGCGCGGTACACCATGCGCTCGACCTCGAAGAGCACCAGCGAGCCGGTGAAGAAAGGCCGGGACGCCAAGCCGAGCACGAAGAACGAGCTGGAGCAGGAGATCGGCCTGCTCGTCCGCACAACCAAGGTGAACGAAGACGGCTCGGCCGAGCTGCAGGTCGTGTACGAATCGCTGAAGATCAAGGGCCGGGGCGAGGGGTACGAGCTGGATTTCGATTCCACCAAGTCGAAGAAGCCGAGCGACGGATCACTCGAAGATCAGATCGTCGATGGCGTGATCGACTCGCTCCTCCGCGGCATCGTCGGCACGACGCTCGACCTCAACGTCGACGCGAGCGGCACCATCACCAGCGTCACCGGCGGCGGGGCGCTCGGCGCACTCGCCAACTCGCCGTTCGAATCCGACGCTGACCTCTCGGGCTTGCTCAATCAGGCCCCGGGCGGCGGCCAGAACAACGGCCTCGACTGGATCATCGGCTCGTCGTCGTCGGGCGACGCCGCTCATCGACGCGTCGGCGAGCAGTGGGCGAATCACGACAAGCTCGCCGGCGGCGGCACGCCGATCGGCTCGTTCGACATGCTCACCACGCACACGCTCAAGCGCGTGCGGGGGCGCACGGCCGAGGTCGCGTTCGTGAGCGTCCTCGAATCGGCCGCAAGCCGGGGCAACGCGGGCGCGAAGAGCGGCCAGCTCGACAAGGCGCGGGCCGACGGCACGTACCGCTGGGACACCGAGCTCGGCGAGCTGGACGAGATGACCAGCACCCAGACCTCGACGATCACGGTCGGCGAGGGCGAAGAGGCGGCCAGGCTCACCTCCGAGCAGAAGGTGCGGGTCGAGCGCAAAGGGCACTGAGTTGTTCGTGGCACAGGCGTCTCGCCTGTGCACGAGAACGCTGGAGCCGCACGGCACAGACGGGACGCCTGTGCCACGGTTCACCGTGAAAACAGGCTCTCGGAGAAGGGGGATATGCTTTGTTCATGAGCAGCAAGCCCACGACCCACCACGCCGATGCGGCCGAGCAGCACGAGCACGACGAGGCCGCCCCGTCGCCGATCGAGGCGCTGATGGCCTCGCTGATCGACTACGCGGGGCTCTTCCCGCCGGCCAAGCTGAGCATGGCCGAGGCGGTGCGCAACTACGCGAAGTATCTCCGCGACGACGACGCGTGGATGCTCGGGCGGTTCATCGTGCCGGTGTCACGGCTCGGCGAGTTCAAGAAAGAAGTCGCGGCTCAGAAGCTGTTGCCGACGCACGAGCCCGAAGACGAGTCGGCGATGCAGCCGCACGAGCAGCCGTGGCCGATCTCGGCGCTCATCGACGTGGGCGGAGGAGGGACGGGCGGCGGGAAGGGGCTCGACGAGCAGCTCGACGCGATCTTCGCCTTCAACGCCGAGCACGGCGAGGCGGCAAACGGCCTGGCGATCATCGACGCCGTCGAGATCAAGTGTCCGCCCGACCGCTCGTCGGGCAAGGACGTGGTCGCGTTCATCGACGAGACGCTGGACCTCTTGCCGGAGGAGCTCTTCCCGTTCTTCGAGATGCCGAGCGGGGGAAGCGGCGGGGTCGATCCACGCGGCTTCGCGGCGGCGCTCTCCGGCTCCGACGCCGGGGCCAAGATCCGCACGGGCGGCGTCACGCCGGAGCTGATCCCGCCGGTCTCCGAAGTCGCCGCGTTCATCGAGGCGTGCGCGGCGGCCGAGGTCCCCTTCAAGGCCACCGCCGGCCTGCACCACCCCCTCCGCGCCGAGTACCCGCTGACCTATGAAGCAAATGCGCCCCGCGGCGTGATGCACGGCTACCTGAACGTGTTCGTCGCCGCGATGCTGGTGCGGGAAGGGCGGGGGAGATTTACGAAGACCGAGCAGGTTCTCGCCGAGACCGATCCGAAGGCGTTCAAGTTCACCCCGACCTCGCTGGAATGGCGCGGCTGCCGCGTCGACGCCGAGGACGTGCTCGACGCCCGGGTCTCCTTCTCGCTCTCGTACGGCTCGTGTTCGTTTGATGAGCCGCGGGATGAGCTGAGGAAGCTCGGTCTGCTGAAAAACAGTTGATGCTTGCCACCAAGACGCTCGCTCGCGCTTCGCGTCTCGTAAAAGAGCGCGAGGTCGATGTTGCGAAATCCCAGGCAGGCCCCAGGCCCCAGGCCCCAAGACCCAAGACCCAAAGCCCGCGGCGGTCTATACTCCTCACCCAAAACCCGTCGCTCCCGGTGGCCCTGTGTTGGGGCCGGAGACCGGGGGCCATGAGTCGGGGAGGCACGTCCCGGCTCACACAGTTGTCCATGACGAGGTAGATCTGCATGTCGCGTTTCAACCGGTTCGGTTCTCAGCCCAAGATCAAGGTTCTCAAGACGGCCGCCAACGGCACCCGCTACGTCGACTACAAGGACGTGGAGAACCTGCGTCGCCTGATGAGCCCCAACGGCAAGATTTACGGCCGCAAGCGGCTGCAGGCCTCGGCCCTCGAGCAGCGGATGATCGCCCAGGCGATCAAGCGGGCCCGTTTCATGGGGCTGCTGCCGTATACGTCGGCGACGCTGTAAGCGGATCTCGATCGCCCTCACATCATCGCCCTCACATAGAGGTGTTGATATGACGCCGAGCGCCCGCGCGTACGACGAGCTGGCCGCGGTAGACGTGTGCGTCCATGGGGATCGGCACGCGCGCATGGCCGCCGCGGCGGACGCGCTGTGGGCGAAGCTCAGCCTGGCCGGCGTTTCGTGGATCGGTTTTTATCTCTTCGAGCAAGGGTGCATCCCGCGTGAGCACGGGCAGAGCCTCGGCGGCAGCGACGGGCTCGTGCTCGGACCGTGCCGCGACAAGCCGGCGTGCTCGCCGATCGGGCTGAGCGGGGCGTGCGGCCGGTCGTACCTCTCCAGGCGTTCGCTGGTCGTGACCGACGTTGCCCGGCTCGGGGCGAACTACATCGCCTGCGACCCGCGGGACCGTTCGGAGGTGGTGGTGCCGTGCTTCGACGCGGACGGCTCGTGCTGGGGCGTGCTCGACGCCGACTCGTTCGACGCGGAGTCGTTCACGACGCGCGACGCCGAAGAGCTGGCGAGATTGCTTGAGCGCTGGGGCCTGAGCGCCAACAGCAGCGTCGAGATCGACGTGGTGTGAGCGACCAAAAGGGAACAGGGAAGAGGGAGCAGGCGGCAGGAAAGCCCTGTGTACACGCGTCAGCTCGCATGCGCATGAGCCCGAAGCGCGAGCGAGGGCGGGCGAACGTCGATGCACGGCAGGACGACAGCAACGATTGATGGACGCCTGCCCTTGCTTGCGCTGCGGGCTCGTACGCACGCGAGTTGAAGTGTGTTGAACGAGAAAAAGACATGCGTTGCCTCGCATAGAAAGCGTCAATCACGCAGGCCCCAGACACCACGACCCAAGACCCACGCTACACGTTAAAATACTTCGCCTCCGGGTGATGCACGATGACGGCGCTGGTCGACTGCTCGGGGTCGATCTGCCAGTTCTCGGTGAGTTCGCAGCCGATGCGTGTGGGGTCGAGCAGCCGCCAGAGTTTGTCCTGGTCGGACATATCGGGGCAGGCGGGGTAGCCGAAGGAGTAGCGCGAGCCGCGGTAGTGCTGCGTGAACAGCTCCTTGATCCGCGGCGAGTCCTCCGCGTCGATCGCCAGCTCCTGACGGATCCGCTTGTGCCACATCTCGGCGAGGGCCTCGGCGGTCTCGACGCCGAGGCCGTGCACGTAGAGGTACTCGGTGTAGTCGTTCTTCTTGAACAGCTCCTGCGCGACCTCGCTGATCCTTCGGCCCATCGTCACGCAGTGCGTGCCGAGCACGTCGACGCGCCCCGACTCGATCGGCGCGAAGAAGTCGGAGATGCACAGCCGTTTCTTGTCGGCCTGGCGGGGGAAGGTGAACCGCTCGATCTCGCGGCGGTCGTTGGGCGAAGCCGGGTCGTAGATGACGAGGTCGTCGCCGTCGGCGTTGCAGGGGAAGTAGCCGTAGACGACGGCCGGGCGGAGCAGGCGCTCGTCCTTGCACTGTTTCTTGAGGCGTTCGAAGATCGGCTCGATCTTGTCTTCGAGGAGCGCGTGGTAGTCCTTGTCGGAGAGGGCGCCCTTTTTGACCTGCCACTGGCCGCGGAAGAGCGCGACCGGATTGATGTAGGGGTAGACGTGATCCAGATTGATCTCCCCCTCGGCGACGACGCGCGAGCCCCAGAAAGGCGGCGTGGGGATTTCCTTGTCTTCGAGCACGCGCACGCTGGACCGCACGCGCTCCTTCACGAGTGTGCCGGCGGCTTTGCCCGCTTCAAAGGCGTCGATCTGCTTGGCCTTCTCGGCGCGGCTGCGCGCGATGGTCTCCTCGGCCGCGGTGCGCTTGCCGATGCGCTCGTCGATCTGCTGGTCGAGCACCGACGACTGCCCGGCCATCAGCTTGTCCATCGTCGACAGCCCCTCGAAGGCGTCCTTGCCGTAGTACACGCGGCCCTTGTACGTGCCGCGCAGGTGCCCCTCGCAGTAGTGCCGCGTGAGCGCCGCCCCGCCGAGCAGCACGGGCACGTCGATGCCCAGCCCGTTCAGCTCGCTCAGGTTCTCCTCCATCACGTTGACGCTCTTGACGAGCAGGCCCGACATGCCGATCGCGTCGGCCTTGTGCTCACGCCATGCCTTGACGATGTCGGCGATCGGCTGCTTGATGCCGATGTTGTGCACCGTGTAGCCGTTGTTGGAGAGGATGATGTCGACGAGGTTCTTGCCGATGTCGTGCACGTCGCCC
>CAZZDW010000026.1:0-37172 GCA_964652945.1 uncultured Phycisphaeraceae bacterium | reverse complement strand
CCCACCCGGAACAGATTGCTTCGGGAATAATCCCGCGTGATCCCTCCCTCCGCATCGTCGTCGTCGCTTGCGACCTCGCCCGCTAACGGGTCGGGTGGGCCGCGTCCGCGGCAGGCCGAAGGGCGCAGAGGGCGGAAGGACCGCGGCGTCTGCCGCGTGCTGCTGCTGGGCTCGACCGGCTCGATCGGCACGCAGACGCTGGAGGTCATCGAGCACCTCAACGCCCTGCACGCACGCGGCGAGTGGCGCGAACGCTACGAAGTGGTCGGCCTGGCCGCCGGGCGGAGCGCCGAGAAGGTCTGTGCGCAGGCGAAGCGCTTCGGCGTGCGCGACGTGGCGATCGCCAGCGGCCCGGGCAACGAGACGGCGGCGATCGCGGGGGCGGCGGGGATCGAACGCGGCCGCCTGCGCGTCGGCGGCGGGAGCGCCGAGGCGCTGGTGCGCGAGCTCGACTGCGACGTCGTGCTGGCGGCGATGGTCGGCGTCGCGGGCCTGCCCGCGGCGATGGCGGCCGTCGAGCTGGGCCGCGACGTGGCGCTGGCGAACAAAGAAACGCTCGTCGCGGCCGGGTCGCTGGTCACCGCGGCGTGCGCACGCACCGGGGCGCGCCTGCTCCCGGTCGACAGCGAGCACGCGGGCGTGTGGCGGGCGCTTGCGGGGAGTCGCCCGAAAGTCGCTCACGACCAAGCCCAGGGACATGTCCCTGGGCCTCAACAAACCGGAGAACCGGGGCGATGCGTCGAAAGGCTCGCTCCCCCGTTCATGTGCGCAAGCGACGTTCATCGCATTACGTTGACTGCGAGTGGAGGCCCATTCCGCACCAGAACGCGCGACGAGGTCTACCACGCCACGCCCGAAGAGGCCCTCAAGCACCCGACCTGGACGATGGGGCCGAAGGTGACGATCGACTCGGCCTCGCTGATGAACAAGGCCCTCGAGCTGATCGAGGCGCACTGGCTCTTCGGCGTCGGCGTCGATCGGCTCGGCGCGATCGTGCACCCGCAGTCGGCGGTCCACGCGATCGTCGAGTACGCCGACGGCAACACCGTCGCGCAGATGGCCCCCAGCACCATGCTCGTGCCGATCCTGCAGGCGCTGACGTGGGACGCAACGCACACGTGGGGCGGCGCGGCGTGCGGCGACGCCTGGCCGAGGCTGGACCTGGCAAAGCTGGGCGCACTGGAGTTCTTCGAGCCGGATCTGGAACGGTTCCCGGCGCTGGGCCTGGGCTTCGAGGTCATCCGGCGGGGCGGCGTGAGCGGCGCCGTGATGAACGCGGCCAACGAGGTCGCGGTGGACGCGTTTTTGAACGGCCGCATCCCCTTCGGGCGGATCCCGGAGGTCGTCGAATCGGCGATGAACGCCGTCGGCGACGGGCGGGTGAGCTGCCCGGACGATGTGCTGGCGGCCGACGCGGAAGGACGCCGCGCGGTGGAAGCACGGATCGCCCGCTGACCGTCGCGCGGCTCGATGCCCCCGGAAGGGTGAGGGGTTGTTGTGAACGCCGCCGATTTTTCTGATACTCCTCCTGTTTTTGTACGGCGGATGTTGTTTATCGGCCGATCTGTGATAGCATTTAGTTAGGAATGCTTCCCGCCGGCCCCCACCATGAGTACGTGGACCGCCTCGCCTCGCCCGTGGCGCCGAAGGGCCGTGGGGCGGCGATCAACCCGGGCAACCGCTTCGAAGGGGGCGGCAACGGGATGGGCGACGGCGGCCCCAAGACCCGCCGCCTGCACGTCCTGGGCGATTACCTCGACGAAGTGCTCGCGGAAGACCCCGACGCGCCCGGCACGTTCATCAAGACCCAGGTCTACGCCGACCGCACACGCACGCTCATCAACCACGTCGACAGCCCCGACCTCTCCTTCTCGTGGACGATCAACCCCTACCGCGGCTGCGAGCACGGGTGCATCTACTGCTACGCACGCCCCGGGCACGAATACCTCGGGCTCTCCTGCGGCGTCGACTTCGAGTCCAAGATCATGGCCAAGTACGACGGGCCGCGGCTCATGCGGGCCGAGCTGAGCAAGCCGAGCTGGAACGGCGAGACGATCGTCATGTCGGGCGTGACCGATCCGTACCAGCCGGTCGAGGCCAAGCTGCGGATCACCCGCGGCATCGTCGAGGTGGCGGCCGAGTTCGCCCAGCCGCTGGCGTTCATCACGAAGAACAAGCTGGTGCTGCGCGACCTCGACCTGCTCACTGAGCTGGCGAAATACAACGCCGTGGGGGTGGCGGTGAGCCTGACGTCGCTGGACAACAAGCTGGCGGCGAAGATGGAGCCGCGGGCCAGCGCCCCGCAGGAACGCCTCGAAACGATCCGCAAACTCAGCGCCGCGGGCATCCCCGTCACGGTGATGACGGCCCCGATGGTCCCCGGCATCAACGACATGGAGCTGCCGTCGCTGCTCGAAGCGGCGGCGGCGGCCGGGGCGACGCGGGCCGGGTTCGTCATGCTCCGCCTGCCCAACCAGATCAAGGCGCTGTTTCTTGAATGGCTCGAGCGGCACTTCCCCGACCGCGCGGAGAAGGTCGAGCATTTCGTCCGCGAGATGCACGGCGGGAGGCTCTACGACTCGTCGTCGTTCACGCGGCAACGGGGGACGGGGGAACGGGCGAAGCAGATGAGCCGCACGTTCAAGGTGTTTGCGAAGCGGTACGGCTTGAACCAGTCGCGGGCGGCGGGGTCGCACGCGGCAGGGGTGGAGCCGAACGCGGAGTTTCTGCGGCGGAAGGCGCTCCGGCAGACGGCGGGGGCGCCGGGACAGGGGGTGCTGTTCGAATAGTGTGCAGGTTCGACAGAAGGTGATCAGATCAACTTGGTTTGTCTGTGGCACAGGCGTCTCGCCTGTGCAAGAACGCTGGAGCCGCACGGCACAGGCGGGACGCCTGTGCCACTTTCGAACAGCTCCCGGAACGCCCGGGTACGGCATTGAACAGCGGTTCTCGGACGTGCCGGCGCGTCGGCCGAAAACCACGCGGCTTGTGCCGGCGGGGGGCGGTTCTTCTGGCAGAGCCTTCCCAATCGGATGAAGCCGGCGAACCGGCTCGCCGATCTCGGACGAGCGGTCTTTTCGGATCGCCAGGAGGCGAGCGGATGCTGAGCGAAGATATCTCGTTGGTGCGGACCTCGGCCGCGGCGATCAACTCGAAGCCGGGCGTCGGCGCGCTGGTGGACGCGGTGCTGCGGCATCTGGAGGACGCCCAGCCGGACCTGCCGCCGATGATCGATCCGAACGGGCGGCAGCGTCGCGAGCGGCTGATGAAGGCTTTCAGCGATGTCTGCCGCGGGCTCGGCTCGCCGGACGCGCTGGCCAGGGCGACGGCCGCGGTGGCCCGCCCGGCGATCGCGCGGGGGGCGACGCACACGCACGCGCTGGTCTTCACCCACGCGGTGCTGGACGGACTCAAGGACGTTTCGGGCTTTACGTGGACCAACGAGCTGGCCTCGGCGTGGTCGAGCGCGATGGAGACGACCTTGGCCGCGGCCGGCTTCCCCGGCGCGGGCCAGGCGGACGAAGAGTCTTCGCGACAGCGTCGTGCCGCGTGAACGGGACCTTTCGGCGCAACTCGTGCGCGTGCCCTCGCTGGCGCTTCGGGCTCGTTCTGAGATGTCATCGAGATGGCGACCGCTTGAACCCTGTGAAACGCGCAAGTTTGTGCAGGTTCCACGGTTCTCGGAAGTTTCTGATGAGCCCGTGTTAAGCCCTGGTGATGCTTTCGCCGATGGGAAGAGGGCATCGCTTTGCCGCTTGCCCCCTCATTTGAGCATCCGCATGACACCTGCCCAGATTCTGCGAGTTCGGGAGTCTTTCGAAGCCCTCGGCAAAGAGGCCGGGGACGTTGTGGAGCGGTTTTACACGCGGCTCTTGGGGGAGAACCCGGCGATGCGGCTGCTGTTGCCGCGGGACTTGCGGGAGCACACCTTGCGCACGGTGACGGCGCTTGGGATCCTGGTGCGCAACGCGGATCACCTGGAGACGCTGGAGCCGGCGATGGGCGAGCTGGGGGCGTCGTACCTCCGGCGGGGCGCGCAGCCGCAGCACTACGGCATCGTGCGCGAGACGCTCTTGGCCGAGCTGGCCGAGGCGATGGGGGAGGAGTGGGACGAGACGCTGCGGGCCGACTGGGCGGAGCTGCTGAACCATG
The DNA here is from genome assembly GCA_964652945.1 of uncultured Phycisphaeraceae bacterium. Taxonomy (GTDB): domain Bacteria; phylum Planctomycetota; class Phycisphaerae; order Phycisphaerales; family UBA1924; genus CAZZDW01. The sequence goes on along the minus strand of CAZZDW010000026.1, from coordinate 33,020 downwards.
TGGCCGGGGCGATGCTCCGCGGGGCGGGGCGGGCGCGAGGGAAAGCGGCGTAGGTTTCACACGTTTCTTCGCCGCGATATGCCGCGCCCGCCGCGGCGCTGTGCCTTTATGTTCACCACAGAGGCACAGAGATCACAGAGGAACACAGAGAAAGGCCGAAGGGCCGTCTGTTTGGGCGTCGCTCTGAGCGCACCTTGAATTGTTCAGCTCTCTGTGAACTCGGTGTCCTCTGTGCCTCTGTGGTAAAAACAGGCGTTCCCCGGCCTTTATTCGTCCCCCTACACTCTCTGCCTTCGTTTTCACCCTTTTTTGAGGACCTGCACCCATGCTCCGTCGAACAGTGACCTGTGGCCAGTTGCGCGAATCGCACGTCGACCAGACCGTTGCCCTCAACGGCTGGGTCAATGCGTACCGCGACCACGGGAATCTGATCTTCATCGACCTGCGCGACCGCTACGGCATCACGCAGCTGGTCTTCGACAAGGAGGACCACGCGGGCACCCCGATGATGGACGCCGCGGACAAGCTGCGGAACGAGGACGTGGTCGCCGTCAAGGGCATGGTGCGGATCCGCGTCGGCGGGCCCAACCCCAAGCTGCCGACGGGCAAGGTCGAGGTCGTCGTCAAAGAGCTGGAGGTGCTGAGCAAGACGGACAACCCGCCGTTTTTGCCGGACGATTTCGGCAACCTGCCCAACGAGGAGCTGCGGCTCAAGCACCGCTACATCGACCTGCGGCGGCCGAAGATGCAGTCGATCCTCGGCACGCGGCACCGCGTGATGCAGACGGTCCGGCGGTACTTCGACGAGAACGGGTTTCTGGAGGTCGAGACGCCGATCCTCTACAAGAGCACGCCGGAGGGGGCGCGCGAGTTTCTCGTACCCAACCGGCACATCCCGGGGAGTTTTTACGCGCTGCCGCAGAGCCCGCAGTTGTTCAAGCAGATTTTGATGGTGTCGGGGTGCGACCGCTACATGCAGATCTGCCGGTGCTTCCGCGATGAGGATCCGCGCGCGGATCGGCAGGCCGAGTTCACGCAGATCGACCTGGAGATGTCGTTCGTCCGGCGTGAGCACGTGATGGAGGTGATGGAGGGGTTTGTGCGTCGCCTGTGGAAGGAGATTTTGGGCGTCGAGGTGCCGCCGATCGAGCAGATGACGTACCGCGAGGCGCTCGAGCGCTACGGCATCGACCGGCCGGACACGCGGTATGGGCTGGAGATCGTGGACGTCTCGGAGATCGCCGGCCGGTGCGACTTTGCGGTCTTCAAGGGGGCGCTCGAGAAGGGCGCGGACCGGCCGAGGTACAACTCCAAACGCGGCGTCGTCAAGGCCATCCGCGTCCCCGGCGGCGGCGAGAAGCTCACGCGCAAGATCACCGACGGGTACGCCGAGTTTGTCAAGACCTTCGGCGCCGGCGGCGTGGCGGTGACGAAGGTCAACGCCGAGGGCGCGCTCGAGACCGGCATCGCCAAGTTCATCGAGCCGATCAAGGCCGACCTGGTCAAGGCCCTCGAACTGCAGCCGGGCGACACGGTGCTGTTTGTCGCCGACGTGTACAGCGTCGCGACCAAGGCGATCGGCGAGCTGCGGCAGAAGGTCGCCCGCGACATGGGGCTCGTCCCCGAGTGGGGCAAGCAGTGGAAGTTTTTGTGGGTGATCGACTTCCCGATGTTCGAGCGGAACAAGGAGACGGGCAAGTGGGTCGCGATGCACCACCCGTTCACTTCGCCGCGGGACGATCAGATGCAGGCGTTCCTGGATGCGAAGCTCGACGACGAGGTGACGATCGAGTCGATCGTCTCGGCCGGGTACGACATCGTCGTCAACGGCAGCGAGATCGCCGGCGGCTCGGTGCGTATCCACGACCGCGCGGTGCAGAGCAAGGTCTTCTCGCTGCTGGGCATGAGCCCCGAGCAGGCGGCGGAGAAGTTCACGTTCCTGCTCGAGGCGCTGCGGTATGGAGCGCCGCCGCACGCGGGGATCGCGTTCGGGCTGGACCGGCTGATCATGCACCTGGTGGGCACGGAGAACATCCGCGACGTGATCGCGTTCCCGAAGACGCAGATCGGTTCGGACCTGATGACGGGAACGCCCAGCCGCGTGGGCGACGAGCAGCTCAAAGAGGTGCACGTGAAGAGCCTCGTCGAGCCGGCGTGAGTAAAGAGTGCTGGTTTTCGTTCGCCCCGGTTCACCACAGAGGCACAGAGAACACAGAGTTCCACTGAGGAAGGCGAATACAGATTTGAACCACAAAGATCACGGAGAGCACCGAGCGTCGCACGACACTCGGTGCTCTTTTTATTCAATCAGCAGTTGTATTTTTCTCCGTCATCTCCGTGTGGTCCGAAATTCAAATATGCCTTGATTCTTCTCTGCGAACTCTGTGTTCTCTGTGCCTCTGTGGTAAAACTCGTTACACGGGTTCGGTGATCCATCCCAGCGGGTTGTCGCGTCGCCACTGGTCGTACCACTGCTTGGCCGGCTCGCTGAGGACGGGGATGGTCTTGCCGTTGTCGGCGTCCCGCTCGCCGCGGATATACGCGAGGACGACGCGGGCGACGTCGCCGGGTGAGAGGCAGATTTCGGGCGGCGCGACGGACTCGTCGAAGGCCGAGCGGAGCATGGGCGTCTCGACCGCGCCGGGGGCGAGGGTGAAAACGCGGGTGCCGATGCTCTGACCTTCTTGAGCCGCGGAAACGGTGAGGAGGTTCACCGCGGCCTTGGCGGCGCCGTAGGCGAAGAAGCCGGGGAACGGGTCGATCGACGCCATGCTGGAGATGTTGATGATGCAGCCGCCTCGACCCTCGCGTTCAAACTGCTTCCTGAAGATCGGCCACGCGGCGTGGATCGCCCAGCCGACGGCCAGCGCGTTGACGCGCACGATCTCTTCGAGCGCGGCCGGGGTGGTCTCGCCGACGCTCAGCACGCGCCCCAGGCCGGCGTTGTTGACGAGCGCATCGAGACGGCCGAAGCGGCGCACGTGCGTGTCGAGCATGCGCTGCACGCCGGTGCCGCCCGGCTCGCCGACGTCGCACGGCACGACGAGCGTCTCGGTGTTGCCCGCCGCGGCGATCTCGGCTGCGACCTCGCGGAGCGGCTCTTCGCGGCGGCCGACGAGCGTGACGGCGTAGCCGTGCGCGGCGAGCAGGAGGGCGGTGGCACGGCCGATGCCGCTGCCTGCGCCGGTGACGAGGGCGGATTGGGGGGTATTGACGTTGCTGGTCATCCAAGGCCTCCGATTGCGCCGCTTGTGTGGCACAGGCATCTCGCCTGTGCATCCGGCTCTGCCCGGTTCCATTCTGTCAAGACGTTATTAAATGTTGTAGGTGGTGTAGGCACAGGCGGGACGCCTGTGCCACGAGATGAAGAAGCGTTTTGTATGCCCACTACACTCTTGCCATGCTCGCGCGTGTGCTGGTGGTGGTCGCGTTTGTGGCGGTCTTGGCGCTGCCGTTTGCGGTGCGGTGGTCGGTCGGGCCGACGGTGGCGGCGGCGGGCGATGATTCGAAGGCGCGGCGTGTTTTGGTGGTGGCGACGCCGCATGTCGAGCAGATCCGCGAGGAGTTTGCGCGGGCGTTCAGCCGGTGGCACGAGCGGCACTACGGCGAGCCGGCGCGGATCGACTGGCGCACGCCGGGGGGGACGAGCGAGATCATCAAGCTGCTCGAGGCACAGTTCGCCGCGGCGGCCGAGGCGGGGCGCGTCGACGAGCACGGCGTCTTCGAGCCCGGCGTGACCGGCTTCGACGTGCTGATGGGCGGCGGGTCGTACGAGCACGGCAAGCTCAAAGACCGCCGCACGGCCGGCGGCCGCACGTACCGGCTGAGCGTGCCGGCGGGCTTTTCGGAGGATGAACTGCGGGCGTGGTTTGCGCCGCCCCTCGCCGCGGACGCACGCGAGAAGCCGACGCTGGAGCAGATCAACCGCATCGGCGTGCAGCACCTTTTCGACCCGGAGCAATATTGGATCGGCACGGCGCTCTCGAGCTTCGGCATCGTGTACAACCGAGAGGTCGTCGCGGCGCTGGGGATGCAGCCGCCGACGTCTTTTACCGATCTGACCGATCCGCGGTACCGCGGCATGCTGGCGCTCGCCGATCCGCGGCAGTCCGGCTCGGTCACGACCACCTACGAATCAATCCTCAACGACGAAGGCTGGAAAGGGTGGAAGACGCTCCGCGCGATGTGCGCGAACGCGCGGTACTTCGCGTCGAGTTCGACCCGGCCGCCGATCGATGTGTCGCAGGGAGACGCGGCCGCGGGGCTGGCGATCGATTTTTATGGCCGGGGTCAGGCGCAGGCGATCATGCAGCCGGGCCAAACAGCCGAGGACGCGCGCGTGGGGTACGCCGATCCGGCCGGGGCGGTGTACGTCGACGCCGACCCGGCGACGATCCTCAACGGCGCGACGGACTTCGAGCTGGCGCAGCGGTTTCTTCGGTTCTGCCTGAGCGTCGAGGCGCAGGCGCTGTGGCAGCTCCCCGCGACCTCGACGGCGAGCGGGCGCGGCAACCCGGCGAACCCTGATGTGCCGGCGGGTGATGAACCGCTCGGGCCGGTGCGGTACGAGCTGCGGCGGATGCCGATCACGCGCGAGCTGTACGAGCCGCGGTATTTCGAGCACTTCGTCGACCGCGTCAACCCGTACGAGATCGCCTCGGAGACGCCCTCACGCGGCTGGCGGAGCGCGATCGCGCCGATGACGGCCGCGTTCGGCATCGACACCGCCGACGAGCTGCGGGGCGCGTGGGCGGCGTACCACGACGCGCTCGACGCGGGGGTGCTCTCCGAAGAGGAGCGGGCCGAGATCGAGTCGCTGCTGTTCGCGATGCCGGTGCACCGCACGCGGCCGGGGTGCCTGACGGCCGGAGAGCTGGCGTCGCTCTCGAAAGAGGCGGCGGGGGTCGTCAAGAACACGCACCTGCACACAGTGAACGATCTCGCCGAGCTGGTGAAGATTGATGCGAGGCTTGCGCCCGGCGTGGCCGCGGAGTTTCGGGCGGTCGTGGACGCGAGGCCGATCGGCGAGCGCGACGCCGTGCTGGAGCTGCCGTTTGATGAGGCGAACTCCGCGCTGATCAAGTTTGATACCGATTCGTGGAAAGACCCCGTGCACGGCCGTCGGTCGCTGATCGCGTACACGGAGTTCTTCCGCGAGAACTTCCGGCGTGCGGAGCGGCTGGCGCGGAAGCAGTAAGCGTCACACGCGTTCAGGTGCGCCCACGCACCGATCTGGAGATCGGTGCCACCAAAGGCAATGCTCCACCATCACCGCGTGATCCTGCGCGGCGGGGGCAGCCGTTCGGCGCGCTCGGTCATCATCGCGGCGAGCGTCGCCCAGACTTCGTCGGCCGAACGGGAGGCGTCGAGGACGAGGTAGCGGCCGGGGTCGGCCTTGGCCTGGTCGAGGTAGCCCTGGCGGACGGCGCGGTGGAAGGCGGCCCCCTTGGCCTCGATGCGGTCGAGGAGCGGGTTGAGGCGGCGAGCCGCGGCTTTCTCGTCGATATCAAAGACGACGACCAGGTCGGGCTGGAGGTTGCGCGTCGCGACGCGGGCGACGGCGGCGATGTCGGAGGAGGCGAGCCCGCCCGCGGCGCCCTGGTAGGCGAGCGTCGAGCTGACGTAGCGGTCGGCGAGGACCGTCTGCCCCTTGGCGAGCGCGGGGAGGATCTTCTTTTCCACCAGTTCGGCGCGGCTGGCCATATAGAGCAGGGCCTCGCAGCGCACGCCCATCTCCATCCCCGCGCCGACGCGCTCGAGGAGCACCTCGCGGATGCGTTCGCCCACCGGCGTGCCGCCCGGCTCGCGGACCTCGCAGAGCGCGACGTTCTGCGCCTTGCACGCGTCGGCGAAACGGCGGAACTGCGTGCTCTTGCCCGAGCCGTCCGGCCCTTCGAAGACGACGAACCGGCCGGCGAACTTTTTCACCCAGCGCTCGCCCGCGGCCTGTGCCGCATTTGTCGAGGGGGATGGAGAAGGAGGGGGCACGGCGGGGATGCTCACGGGGCGGGACGGGGCGGCGGTCTGGAGCTGAGTCATCGGCGGGTCCATCCGACGAAGGGGTGAAGGATACGGCACCGACGCACGCCGATCGATCACCAACGCACAGCAAGGTAGGCCCCCCGCTCTTCACGCGGAAGAGAAGAGGCACACACGCGGCGATTGACGACCGTCTCAACGCGCGCCGATCGGCGGCGGGGCGCAGTGTACACGCTCGCCGCGTCGACCAAAACTTTCCACAGCGCCCTTCTTCCCCCCTCCCGCTCCGCCCTTCAGCCAAATCCCGACAACCGGCCGTGGCGCGGCGCAAACGCGGCCTCGTGCCGTGCTACGCCGACGCGGACGCCAGCTCGGTGTGCGGCTCGGGCGTGCGGGCGGCGGTCTCGGTCTCGGTGGGAACAGCCTGAGCGGGAACGGGCGGCGGGGCGTGGACGCAGACCTCGTAGCCCAGCCAGATGAGGATGAGCCCGACGAACTCGCCGATGTAGAGGGCCTCGACGTAGCCCGCCTTGGCGAGCGAGCCGCCGATGCCGGGGAGGAGAGCGCCCAGAGCGATGAGGGCCGTGCCGGCGGCACGGCGGGGGTTGCTGCCGCTGAGAAAGAACGAGACGCTCGACCACAGCGCGCCGCCGATGAGGAAGACGGCGGCGTAGAGGTTGATGAACGGCGTCATGTAGCGCACCCACTGCCAGCCGATCGCGGCCCCGCCGGGCTTGTGCGGCAGCAGTTCGCCCATGTCCGTCGGCGCGAGGAAGACGGCGACGCTGGCGATGATGACCACGCCGAGCGAGGCGGCGGTGAGGACGTGCGCGGTGGTTCGGCGGAAGAGCAGGTAGACGCTGCCGGTGGCCAGCGGGTAGCCGCCGAGGATCGCCCCGGCCCAGTACCAGGCTTTATTGAGCAGCGGCGTGTTGCCGTGCAGCGTGATGGTGGATTCGAGCGCGGTCCCCAGGCCGTAGCAGAAGACCCCGATCGCCCACCAGACCAGGTGCGGGGCCTTGGCCCAGCCGCCGCGTTTCATGGCTCGCCGCCAGATGATGACGACGAACGCCGCCGAGATGAGGGTGGTGAGGATCGGGATGTAGTGGACGAGCGAGGGATCGTGCGGCATATCGGCGACCGCCGCGAGAACAGAACGTGCGTAGTGCATGGGTCTTTATAGGGGCGTTTGAACCGAGGGGCTGAGCCCCTCGGCTTTATCGCCCAGCGATATACTGCGGCCCGTGCGGCCCATGAGCGACGATCTCTTCGAACAGCACGCTCAGCCGGCCTCTCGCCCGGCGCTCGACATCCACGTCGGCGACAACCTCGAGATCATCCGCGGCCTGGCCGACCGCTCGTTCGAGCTGATCTACATCGACCCGCCCTTCAACACCGGCCGCGTGCAGCGGCGCACGCAGATCAAGACCCAGCGCGTCGCCGGCGGCGAGGGGAGCGAAGACGAGGGCGACCGCACCGGCTTCCAGGGCAACCGCTACCGCACGCTGCGGCTGGGCACCAAGGCGTACGCCGACGTCTTCGACGACTACCTCACGTTCATCGAGCCGCGGCTGGTGGAAGCCCGCCGCCTGCTCACGCCCAGCGGCTCGCTGTTCTTCCACATCGACTACCGCGAGGTGCACTACTGCAAGGTGCTGCTGGACGCGATCTTCGGCCGTGCGTCGTTCATCAACGAGATCATCTGGGCGTATGACTACGGGGCGCGGTCGAAGAGCCGTTGGTCGGCCAAGCATGACAACATCTTGTGGTACGCCAAGGACCCGGAGCGCTACACGTACCGCTACGACGACATCGACCGCATCCCCTATATGGCACCCGGCCTGGTGGGGCCTGAGAAGGCCGAGCGGGGCAAGACGCCGACGGACACGTGGTGGCAGACGATCGTGAGCCCCAACGGCAAGGAGAAGACCGGCTACCCGACGCAGAAGCCGCTGCCGATCCTCACGCGGATCATCAAGGTCCACACGAACCCCGGCGAGCGCGTGCTGGATTTTTTCGCCGGCAGCGGCACCACCGGCGAGGCGGCGATCCGGCTCGGCCGGCATTGCACGCTCGTCGACAGCAACCCCCAGGCGGTCGAGGTGATGCGGGCGAGGCTGGCCTTTGCGGAGCCGCGTTGGCACACGAACGACACCGGCACCAAAGCCGAGGGGCTGAGCCCCTCGGTTGTTGAATAGATCGCACCTTGACATCGCTACGCTTCTTGCATGGCCAGCTCGACTTCCGACCCGCACGACCTCAGCGCCCGCATCGCCGGCGAGCTGGCGTCGCTCGTCGCCATCCGGCACGACCTGCACGCCCACCCCGAGCTGGGCTACCAGGAACGCCGGACCAGCGGCGTGATCGTCCGCGAGCTCACCAGCCTCGGCATCGCGCACCGCGCGGGGCTGGCCGGCGGGACGGGCGTGGTCGCGCATATCCCGGCGACCGAACAAACCAGCCGAAAATCTGTCGCCTTGCGGGCCGACATGGACGCGCTGCCGATCACCGAAGAGACCGGCGTCGAGTACGCCTCGACCAACCCCGGCGTCATGCACGCCTGCGGCCACGACGGGCACACCACCATCCTCCTCGGCGCGGCGCGCGTACTGAGCAGACTCCCGCACCGCCCGCGGCCGGTCACGCTGCTCTTCCAACCCGCTGAAGAGGGTGGCGCGGGGGCGAAAAAGCTCTGCGAGGACGGGTGCCTGGAGGGCGTCGAGAAGGTCTTCGGCCTGCACGGCTGGCCCGAGCTGCCACTGGGCGTGCTGGCGACGCGCCCCGGGCCGCTGCTGGCGGCGACCGACGCGATCGACACCACGATCCACGGCTCGCAGGCCCACGCCGCCTTCCCGCACATGGGGCACGACCCGATCGTGGCGGCGGCGCACGTCGTTACGGCGCTGCAGAGCGTCGCCTCGCGGAACGTCTCGCCGCTGGATTCGGTGGTGGTGACGATCGGCATGCTGCACGCCGGCTCGGCGCGGAACGTCATCCCCGCGACGGCCACGCTCGCCGGCACGATCCGCACGCTGCGGCCGGAAACCCGCGTGCTGGCGCGCAAGCGCGTGAAGGAGATCGCCGAGCAGGTCTCGGCCGCGATGGGCTGCCGTGCGGAGGTGAGGCTCGAAGAAGGCTACCCCGCGACCGTCAACCACGCGGGAGCGACCGACGAGTTTTTCCGCGTCGCCAAGGCCTGCTTTGGTGAAAGCCGCGTGCGCGGCGTCGACGAGCCCGTCATGGGCGGCGAGGATTTCTCGTTCTACGCCCAGCGCGTGCCGGCGTGCTTCTTCATGCTCGGCGTCCGCCCCGACGGCGCGACGGGCTACCCCTCGCTGCACCAGCCGACGTACAACTTCAACGACGACGCGATCGGCACGGGCGTCGAGATGATGTGCCGGCTGGCGCTGGAGACGTGAGCCCGGCGGCTACGCCGCAGGCGGCTTGGAGGGCAGCGAGGCGAGATAAGCGCCGACGGCGACCAGCACGATCCCCAGCCAGTTGATCCAGCGGGGCCGCTCGCCGAGCACGAGAACCGCCAGCACGGCCGCGAGCGGCACGCTGAGTTTGTCGACCGCCGCGACCTTGTTGGCCTCGGCGAGCTTGAGCGCCTTGAAGTAGAACAGCCACGACGCCGCGCCCGCCAGGCCGGTCAGCGCGATGAGCAGCAGCGCCGCACGGGACGTGCGTGCGGCACCATCGGGCGTGTGCACGCGGAGCGTCGAGAGCCTGCTCCAGACCCCGACCGCCGTGCCGAAGATCAGCAGCACGATCGCCATGACCACGCCGCGGAGCACCGCGGCAAGGGTGGAATCGACCTCCTTGAGCCCGAGGCGGCCGAGCACCGGGATGACCGAGGCCGTCAGGGCCGCCAAGAACGCCAGGTAGAACCACCGTTCCTGCGCCATGACACTGCCTCGTGCTCCGCCGGCTGAATCGGCGTCAACGCCCCCACACGTCGTTGCGGTCATTGTAATCGGGCGTCTCGCCGTCGGGGTCGAGCTCGACGCGACGGACGCGACGGACGCCCGTGTCCCACCAGTCGGCGGCGACGTCGCCCGCGGCCCATGCCTCGACGGGAATCCGCCGGTCCTCGGTCGAGCCGTCGTCGTAGGTGACGCGGTAGTAGACGGGCATGATCATGCCGCCCACGTTGCGGAAGCTGACGCGGGCGGTCTTGGCGCCGTCGTCGGGCTGGTTGACGGCCTTGACGGCGAGGTCCGCGGCGTCGGTCGAGTAGAACCAGGTGCGGAAGAACCAGTCGAGCTCGACGCCGCTGACGTCCTCCATCGTGCGGAAGAAATCGGCCGGCGTGGGCGACTTGAAGGCCCAGCGCTCGATGTAGGCCCGGAACGCGCGGTCGAAGCGCTCGGGCCCGAGCACGCGCTCGCGGAGGAACCGCAGCGCGACCGCCGGGCGGGCGTACTGCGTCAGCCCCAGCTTGCCCGGCTCGAGCAGGTCGGGGGGCGTGTCGACGCACTGGTGGAACTGCCGCGGCGAGACGGTCCGCATCGACCGCTTGCGGCGGCTCATGCCGTCGTCATCGTCGTCCCGCGAATCGCCGTAGCGGTCGCGTCCGGCGTAGCCGTTGATGAACGAGTTGAACCCCTCGTCCATCCAGGCGTGCAGGCGCTCGTTGGTGTTGACGATCATGGGGAACCAGTTGTGCCCGATCTCGTGGGTGGTGACGCTCCACAGCGAGCGGGGCTCGTCGCGGCCGCTGCAGAAGATGATCATCGGGTACTCCATGCCGCCGACCATCCCCGCGACGTTGCTCGCCGCCGGGTAGGGGTAGGTGTACCAGCGCGAGCCGTAGGCGATGATCGAGTCGCGGAGCATCCGCGTCGAGCCGCCGTCGGTCGAGCCGTCGGCGTGCTCGGCGTCTTTGGACTCCGGCGTCCAGGTGGCTTTGGCCTCGATGGGGTAGAACGACTGCACGAGCACGTCGCTCCGGACGGCCGGGCGCGACGAGACGAAGCGGTCCGGGCTGTCCGACACCGTGTGCCCGGCGGGGATCGTGCAGGCGTCCCACATGAACGCCTTGCTGGCGGCCCAGACGAACGTGCGGACGTTCTCGGCCTTGAATCGCCACGTCGCCATGCCGCTCGCGGTCACGGGCGCGGCGTGGGTGCCGATCTCGTCCTTGCCCACGATCACGACGGGCTCGAAGCTCGACTTGGCCTGCGAGTACCGGCTCAGCTCGTCGGGGCTCAGCACGTCCTGCTCGTTGGCGAGCGAGCCGGTGGCGGCGACGAGGTAGTCGGCCGGCACGGTGATCGCGACGGTGTAGTCGCCGAAGTTGCTGTAAAACTCGCCGAGGCCGAGGTACTGGCGGGTGTTCCAGCCGTTGACGTCGTCGTAGACGCAGGCGGTGGGGAACCACTGGGCGATCTGGTAGATGTCGCCGCCCGCGGCGTGCTCGATGCCCATGCGGTCGTCGCCGTAGTCGGGGATGGCGAAGGCCCACTCCATGTTGAGCGTGACCGTGCCCCCGCCCGCGGCGACGGGCTCGGGGAGGTCGACGCGGCCGACGGTGCCGACGACGTCGACGGCGAGCTCGCCGCCGTGCGCGTCGGTGACGCGGAGGTCTTCGATCCCGCCGTCGAAGCGGGTGCGGTTGCCGAATCGGCCGGAGGGCCCACCGAGGATGGTGCCGTCGGAGTCAAGGCGGAAGTGGTTCTGCTCGAGCTGGATCCAGACGCACGGGAGCGCGTCGGGTGAGTTGTTGGTGTAGACCATCGTCTGCGTCGCCGCGACGCGGTGCGCCTCGGTGTCGAGCCGAACGGCGATGTCGTGGTCGCACCGCTGCTGCCAGTAGGCGGGGCCGGGCGCGCCGGTGACGAGCCGTGTCGCGCTCGGCGGCGGCAGGTCGAGGGGCGCAAAGCGGTCGGCGTGCGGCGTGCCGTGGTCGGCGGTCGGCGCTCCGTCACGCGGCGAGTCGCCGGCCGGGTTGGATGCGCAGCCGAGCAGGCCGAGCGAGACGGCGCCGAGCGCCACAAGGTGCTGGAACGTGCGCACGGCGGTGTGGTCTCTCACGCGGAAATCCTTCGGGCGACTAAAACCCCCTCCCGCATCGGCACGCAGATCGTCTCGAACTGCTCGTCACGGGCCATGGATCGGTTGAAGGCGTCGATCGCGTCGCGGTCGGCGCTCGTTCCGGGCGGGTCGTCGATCCAGTACGACGCGCCCAGCGCATTGTCGGCGATGAGCAGCCCCCCCACGCGCAGGCACGGGCGGAGGATCCGCAGGTACTCGGCGTAGTCTTTCTTGACCGCGTCGAGAAAGAGCACGTCGACGCTCGCCGGGCCGAGGCGCTGGACGAGCGACGGCAGGCACGCCGGGGCGGCGGCGACGATCTGGTCGACCTTCTCCGCCGCGCCCGCGCCGATGAACTCGCCGGCGGCGACGGCGGCGTGCTTCGGCTCGGACTCGATCGTGATGAGCCGGCCTTTATCCCCCAGGCCCCGCGCCAGCCAGATGCCGGAGTACCCCGCGAGCGTGCCGATCTCGACGACTATGCCGGGGCGCTCGGCGCTGGTCCCCTCGGCACGCGCCATCGCCACGAGCATCTTGAGCAGCCGTCCCACATCCGCGCTGACGGCGATCTCGGGCAGCCCGGCCGCCACGGCGCGGCCCATCAGTCCCGAGAGATGCTCGTCCTCGCGCCCGAAGACCTCACGCAGGTACGTGTTCGTCCTCTCCCAGCGCTGCGGCGTCATCTCCACGGTTCGTTCCCCTGCTCACAGCATCACCCGGACCACCGCCTGCACACAGAGCATGGCGATGAGGCCCGCCAGCAGGTCGTCGAGGAGGATGCCCCACCCGCCGCCGGCGTCTTGTACCTGGTGGCACGGCCACGGCTTCACAATATCGACGACGCGGAACGCCAGAAACGCAAAAACCAGCGTGAGCGCCGCCACGCCCGGCGTCGCGACCGCGGCCGGGGGCAGAAACAGCAACGGCAGGCACACGCCGGCCGTCTCGTCGGCGACGACGTGCGAGGGGTCTTTCTTGCCGAAGGCCGCCTCCGCGGCGTCGCCGAACCGCACGCACGCCCCCGAAAAAACGACGAGCACGCCCAGCAAGACCAGGTTGTACAGCAGCCCCGAGACCGCGCAGTGGGCCGGCGAGACGCCGAGCGCCAGCAGCGCGCCGGCCAGCACGACCGGCGGCAGCGAGCCCCACGTCCCCGGCGCGGGGCGCAGGTGTCCGAGGCCGAAGGTGGTCAGGAGCGATCGGCCCGTGGGCGTCAGCGCGGTGGTGGGCATGAAGAGCGTCCTCCGGCAACGAGCATACTCGTCAGCCGCCGACCTCGGCCGTCCACGCGGCACGCAGGCGCGCGGCGACGGGGCCGACGACGCCGTCGCCGATCGCCTCGGCCTCGACCTTCACGATCGGCAGGACGCCCCACGACGAGTTGGTGAGCAGCACCTCGTCGGCGTCCATCACGTCACTGACATCGACCATGCGCTCGTGGACGGCGATCCCCTGCCGCTCGGCCCACTCGATGACCCACGCCCGGACGATGCCGGGGCGCGTGGGGCTGGGCAGGGCGGGGCCTTTTGTATCCGGGGCTTGCTTGCCTGCGGCGGGGTCGCCGGTGGACGCCACGGAGCGGGCGATGGGCGTGACGAGTTCGCCGCCGCGGAGGACGAAAAGGTTGCTGACGCACCCGCCGACGACGTGGTTGGTGACGCCGAGGACGATCGCCTCGGCTGCACCCTTGGCCGCGGCGAGTTGCAGCTCGCGCAAGCGCCACCAGTAGTTGAGCGTCTTGTGCCCTTCGAAGGGGTTGAGCAGGTTGGCCCGCGCGTCGGCGAAGACGGCCGAGACGCCCCGCTCGAACATTGCCGGGGGGTAGTCGGTGGCGGGTTGAGCCGCCACCATCACGGTGGGCTCGGCCTCGCGTCCCGCGGCGGCCACACCGGCGAGCATGTTGAGATCGCCGCCGGTGAGCGTGAGGCGGAGGCGGGCCTTGGGCAGCTCGCTGCGCTTGAGCGTCTCGATCACGGCGTCACCCAGCGCACGGGGGCGGAGCGAGTCGCTCAGGCCGAGCAGGCGGGCCGAGTCGACGAGCCGCTGCATGTGCTCGTCGAGGCGGAAGACCCACGGCTCGCCGGCGGACACGCCGCCGAGCATCGTCTCGAAGAGCCCCACGGCGTGCTGGAACCCCGCGTCGAACGCGGAGACGTGCGCCTCGGCGGGCGACGAGAAGCGGCCGTTGAGAAAAACCGTCGTGGGCATGGCAGAGCATAGGAAATGGCAAAGAGCAAAGGGCCAAATGGCAAAATCCGACGCACGACTGCCCGTTGCCGGGGCATGCGTTGCCCTTTGGTTCTCTGCTATTTGCTGTTTGATTCGGTCTGGCACTCGATGATGAGGCGTCCGTCCTTGGCGTCGAGGCTGAGCAGCCGCACGCGCCGCCCGTCGCCGAGCTTGATGACCGGGTTGGTCATCACCGCGCGGTGCCCGGCGAAGGCCAGCAGCACCCCCTGCGTCTGTGGCAGGTCGCGCAGGTCGTCCGGCACCTCCTCCTGCACCCCCCCGCCCCCTCCATCGCCGTCGGCTATCCCGATCTCACCCTCGTCGTCGAGCAGCCACGCGGCGGGCACACCGATCTTGCCGATCATCACCCACTCGGCGGGCATCCACAGCGAGCCGTCGGCGTGGAACTCGGGGGCCAGGCGTGCGGAGACGACGCGCTCGCGCCCGCCGCTGACGAGCCGCGCCCCGACGTACAGCCGCTGATCGCGGAAGTCGACCTGCAGTTCTTTCACCTCTTCGGGCCACTTGAACGAGCCGTCCTGGTTGGCCAGCCACTTGGGCAGGCGCAGGTTGAGCCAGGCGTTGGCGTCGCTGGCCTTGATGCCCATCTTCCAGCGCTGCGGCGGGTCGTCGTCGGCCCGCGCGAGCGCCGCCGCCGTCGTCGTCATGCTCGGTTGCGCTTGGCGCGGCGAGGACGACGGCGTCGCCGGCTCGGTCGGCGCGGTGGTCCGCACACCCGGCGTCGTCGCGGGCTGCTTCGGCCCGCCACGGGAGAGGAGCGTGGTCAGCCCGTTTTCGAGGTCGACCGCGGCCTGGCGCGTCTCGGGGTTGTCCAGCGGCATGGGCCGCCACCACGCGGGGGGTTCGCGGCTGAGCCACAGCGCCGCCGCCACGCCCACGCTGAGCGCCGCGACCACGGCGATCCCCGCGCCCACGGCCGCGTTGCGCCAGCGGACCTTCGGGAGCAGCGAGATGGGCGTCGGGTTCATGCTTCGGCGGCCTCGGTGCAAACTTTACCGCGCTCGACCGCCGCGGGATCGTCTTCATATACGGAGATTCCCGCATGCATCCCGCCCGATTTTCGGGTAGAGTTTTGTCATGAAACTCATCAAACGCCTCGTCGCCGTCGTGGCCGTCCTGGTCATCCTGCTGATCGTCGGCGTCCTCGCGGGCGTCTATTTCTACATCAACCCGATCGCCAAGCGAGCCGTCGAGGAAGGGGGGACGTACGCGCTGGGCGTCCCGACGACGCTCGACTCGGTCAACGTCGGCCTCTTCACCGGCGAGCTGTCGCTGGACGGCTTCACCGTCGGCAGCCCGGCGGGGTTCAGCGAGCCGCATTTCCTGACGCTCGACTCGGGGGATGTCGCCGTCTCGCTCGCCTCGCTGCGGAGCGACGTCATCACCGTGCCCAGGCTCGAGCTCGACGGCATCGACGTCCGCCTCGAAAAGAAGGACGGCAAGGCCAACTACCAGGTCATCATCGACAACGCCCAGAAGGTGACTGGGGGGGGCGGCGGCGAACCCAAGCCCGAACCGGCGCCCGGGAGCGAGAAGAAGCTCATCATCAACGACCTGCTCATCCGCGACGTGACCGTGCACGCGCAGCTCGTCGAGGGCGTCGAGGCGACCAAGGTGACCGTGCCGGTGAAGGAGATCCACCTCACCGACGTCGGCCAGACCGGCGAGGGCGTGGGCGGCTCGGGCGTGACGATCTCCGAGCTGTCGGGCATCCTCGTCGAGGTCGTGCTCGCGGCGGCCGTCGAGAACGGCGGCAACCTCCTGCCGGCCGACATGCTGGGCGACCTCAAGGGGCAGCTCGGCGACCTGAGCCACCTCAAGGACATGGGCATCAAGGCCGTCAGCGGCCTCACCGAGGGGGCGCTCGGCGACGTCTCCAAGAAGGTCGACGAAGCGGCCGGCAAGCTGGGCGAGGGCGTGAAGGACGCCGCGGACAAGGCCGGGGAGAAGATCAAGGAAGGGCTCGGCGGCCTCATCCCCGGCAAGAAGAAAGAAGAAGAGCAGAAGGACGAATAAGCGAGGCGGCGAGTTTCAGAGCCGCGGGCTTCAGCCCGCGGGTGCTGGCGGAATAGAGCCGCTGACAGGATCGCCGGGGCGACACGCGCCCGCTCACTTTTTCATGCGACTGCCCACGTCCAAGGTCTACCGCGCGTTCCCAGAACTGGACAAGTTCAGCGATGCGCAGTGCGCGGCGTATGTCAAAAATGCCACAAAGGAGCGAAAGAAGCAACACATTGCCGCAACTTGTCTCTTGCTAATCGCTGTGCCGCTGGCGCTTTTTCTTGCGTACGGCGGGACCGCTCTTTCCGCACTCTTAATCTTTCCTGATGAAAAGCTGTTTTCAGATTCTTTTTTTGCTTTCATCCTTATACACATGACCGTGTTGTTTTTTCTTGAATGCCTCGGATTATTGTGGCTTCGTGATCGATGGTTGCGACGAATAGTTACGAAGCATCTTCTCACTGTCCGCTGTCCTCATTGCCGATACGTCCTGCTCGGGCTTGCCGTCAACGACAACACCGTCACCTGTCCCGAATGCGGCACGCGGCACACCCTCGCCAGTCTCGGCCGCACCGAGGCCGACCTGGCGATGAATCCGCCGAGTACATAAAGCCAACGATTAGCTATGCGATCGCCGTTTCACAAGGTTTACCGCGAGTTCCCGCAGCTCGATCGCTTTGACGACAAGACGTGTCGAAAGATTGCGAGCCGAGCATATCGCTTCAGGCGATTTTCAAAATGGGCATTTCGAGACGTTGCGATCTTTGTGCTCATGCCCCTCGGCTTCTGGCTTGTCATGATGCTCGGGTGGTACGGATTGGCGGTTATTCTCAAGGCGACGTTGCCCATCGTGATTCGCTCGAGCTGGTTCGATCAGCTGTTCTATGTTGTTGTCGGTTGGTGGGGCGTAGCATATCTTGGATGGGCTTTGATCCTTTGTTATTCAGTGCAATGGCTGCAACGCCGCGACCTGCGGCGCTATCTTGGCAATAGTTCGTGCCGAAAATGCGGCTACGCACTCTTAGCGCTGCCACCTGTTGAGAACACCGACCCGCAGCAGGTCGCCTGCCCCGAATGCGGCACGGAACAACAAGCACCGCAAGAAATCGATCTGTCGCAGTTCGGCTAACCCGCCGGGGCGGCACGCCCCGGCTCACGTTGCTTGATTCATCGCACCATCACCCGCGCCTGTTGATCGAGATGCTGTCCTCTTGATCCTGCGGCATCAGCTTCACGTCGACCTTCTCATCGGCCTTCGGGCTCACCCGCATCGCGGCGTAGTCCGCCCGGATCGGCAGCTCGCGCTCCGGGCGTTCGACGAGCACCGCCAGCCGCAGGCGCTTGGGACGGCCGAAGTCGAGCACCTCGCGGATCGCCGCCAGGGCGCTGCGCCCGGTCATCAACACGTCGTCGCAGATCACGATCTCACGCCCCTCGACCGCAAACGGGATGTGCGTCCCCCCCACCGTCGCCATCGGCCCCGTCTCCGACAGGTCGTCGCGGTACAGCGTGATATCCAGCGACCCGACCGCCCCCGGCCCCCCGTTTTCTGCCGCGGGTACGCCGAGTTTCCTGGCGAGTCGTGCCGCCAGCACGTCGCCCCGGCGGCGGATGCCGACCAAGGCCAGCGCCCCCCGGTCCACGGTCTCACGGCCGATCTGGGCGGCAAGGTCGTCGATCAGGCGTTCGATCTGCTGGGCGTCGGCGAGCATGGGCATAGGGCGAGAAGTATAACGCCCGCCCTTCTCCCCCATACCATTCGCCATGTTCGAACGCCTCAGCGACGGTTTTTCGTCCGTCTTCCGCAAACTCTCCGGCCAGGGTGCGATCAGCGAGTCCAACGTCCGCGAGGCGATGGACGAGGTCCGCACCGCCCTCCTCGAGGCCGACGTCCACCTCGACGTCGCCGAGGCCTTCTGCAAGCGGGTCACCAGCGACGCCCTCGGCCGCGAGGTGAGCAAGAGCCTCAAGCCGGGCCAGGAGATGATCGGCATCGTCCACGACCAGCTCGTGGAGTTTCTGGGCGGCTCGGCGCAGCGCGAGGATCTCAGCGACGAGGAGGCCGCCGCCCGCGAGGCGATGGGCCTCGACGTGCTGCCGGCGCTGAAAACCCTCGACGCGCCCGAGCCGATCATGCGCGTCTCCCCCGGCCCCACGATCGTCATGATGTGCGGCCTGCAGGGCTCGGGCAAAACCACGACCTGCGGCAAGCTCGCCGCCTATCTCAAGAAACGCGGCCGGTCCGTCCTGCTGGTCGCCGCCGATTTGCAGCGACCGGCCGCCGTCGAGCAGCTCCAGATCGTCGCCGACGCGGTGCAGAAGGACGCCCCGGGCGGGGCGCAGGTCCACTTCTACGGCGAGGCGGACAAGGTCGCCGAATACGGCAAGGCCGTCGGCGTCGCGGTGCAGGTCTGCAAGCGGGCCGTCGAGCACGCCAGGGCCAAAGGGATCGACACCGTCATCCTCGACACGGCCGGACGCCTGCACGTCAACGCCGAGCTGATGGGCGAGCTGCACCAGGTGCGGAACACCGTGCAGCCGCACCAGGTCTTCCTGGTGATCGACGCGATGACCGGGCAGGACGCCGTCAACTCGGCCAAGGCGTTCAACGACAAGCTCGAGGTCGACGGCGTCGTCCTCACCAAGTTCGACTCCGACACCCGCGGCGGGGCCGCCCTCTCCGTCAAGCACGTCACCGGCGCGCCCATCCGCTTCATCGGCGTCGGCGAAAAGATCACCGCCCTCGAGGAGTTCCACCCGCAGCGGATCGCCGGTCGCATCCTCGGCATGGGCGACGTCGTCTCGCTCGTCGAGAAAGCTCGCGACGAGGTCTCCGAAGAAGAGGCCGAGGCCCTCTCCGACAAGATGGCCAAGGGCGAGATGACGATGGACGACTTCCTCAAGCAGATGAAGACGCTCCGCCGGATGGGCCCGATGAAGCAGCTGCTCGGCCTGCTCCCCGGCGTCGGCTCGATGCTCAAGGACGTCAACATCGACGACAAGCAGCTCGACCGCATCGAGGGGATCGTCCACTCGATGACGAGGGCCGAGCGGAAGCGCCCGGAGACGCTCGACAACTCGCGCCGGCGGCGCGTCGCCGCGGGCAGCGGCGTCACGCAGGAAGAAGTCGGCAAGCTCACCAAGCAGTTCGCCACGGTGAACAAGATGGCCAAATCCATGTCGGGCATGGGCGCGATGGGGCGGATCAAGGCCGTCAAGGAGCTCAACGCCCAGGGCGGCATCGGCGCGATGCTCCCCGGCATGAGCGGCATGGGCGCAGGCCTGCCCGGCTTCGGCGGCAAGGGCTCCACCCACATGGCCAGCCCGAAGAGCAAGTTTAAGAAACGAAAGTGAACGAGCCCGAAGCGCAAGCGAGGGCCGTCGCACGTTGGCGATAGGCGCATCCGGTGCTGCACAGACGCACCGACGGGGCGGCACGCCCCCTCTCGCGAAACAAAACAGGGCGAACCCTTTCGAGTCCGCCCCGAGCCTTGAGCGAGTGGCGATCTCATCACTCTGTAGAAAGCGTGATCAGCAGCCGGCGAGCCAGGCCGTCAGGAAGTCGAAGATATCCTGCACCGTCACGCCGTTGACATGGTTGAAGTCGGCCGAGCTGTTCCCGGCGAGCCACGCGGTGAGGAAGTCGAAGATGTCCTGCACCGTCACGCCGTTGACGCCGTTGAAGTCGGCCGGGCAGCACGTGCTCGCGTTGCAGGCGGTGCCCGGGCCCTTGAAGGAGCCGCCGAGCGTGGTGCAGTTGGCTTGCGTGAGGACCTGGCAGGTCGTGCCGGTGCAGCAGGCGCCGGTGGTGGGCGTCGGCTGACAGTTGGCCGCGGCGCAGGTTACGTTGTTGCCCGCGTAGGTGCCGCCCTGGCCCGCGCAGTTGGCGGCCGTCAGCACGGAGCAGGAGCCATTGGCAAAGCAGCACGCGCCGGTCTGCACGGCCGCGCCGCCCGCGCGGACGCAGATGTTGTCGAAGAGGAAGACTTCCTTGCCGCCGTCGGACGTGGCGTTGAACGTCAGCGTCAGCGTGTTGCCGGAGCCGAGCAGGCCCGAGTTGATCCGGACAAAGTTGTTGAGCACCGTGATCCCGCTGACGGTGACGGGGTCCTGGAGCTCGACGGCGGTGCCGCTTTCCATAAAGTACGTCGGCGTCAAGCTCTCATCGATCGTGACGGCGAAGACCGGCACGGGCGTGCCGCCGTCGATGGAGGCGGTGAAGGCGTAGGAGTCGTTGCCGCTCTCGAAGTCGCCCATCGCGGCGAAGTCGATATCCAGGCTCACGTTGTTCAGCCCGGCGATGTTGAAGGTCCACGTCGCCGTGCCGGTGCCGGTGCGGTACGCGGGCACGGGCTCGTCCTCCGGCAGGCCGCTCTCGCCGGGCATGATGACCAGGTCCTCGACGCCGAAGAACTTGTCGGTCTTGGCGGTGCGGAGAACGCCGAACGTATCGCCGGAGAAGCTGCCGGCCGTGTCATCGGCGAAGTCAAAGTCCACCGTGCGATCGGTGACGCCGAAGACGTCGTCGGTGGCTTCGGGGAACGCGCCGTTGTTGGCGGCGTTGTCGGGCGTCGCCGAGAAGGTCACGCCGGCCGGCGAGCTGTCGAAGTCGTAGCAGAGGACCGACGCGGGCACCGCGGCACACTGCGCCGAGCCGCAGGCGACGCCGTCGCCCTTGTAGAAGCCGCCCTGCGTGTAGCAGTTGCGCGCGGTCGTCGAGATGCACGATCCGTCGGCGAGGCAGCAGGCGCCGGCGGCGGGGCACGGGGCGGCCTGGCAGGTCAGGCCGTCGCCGCGGTACGCGCCGTTCTGGGCGATGCAGTCGGCCTGCGTCAGCAGCATGCAGCCGCCGCTGGGCAGGCAGCAGGCGCCCTGCGGGATGGAGCACTGCACGCTGGCGCAGACCACGCCGTTGCCGTTGTACGTCCCGCCGATCGTCATGCAGTCGGCCTGAGAAACGACCACGCACCCGCCCAGCGGCAGGGGACGGCAGCACGCGCCGGTCGCGCCCTGAGCGCTGGTGGTCAACGCGACGGCAAGGCCGTTGAACGACGAGTCCACGCCGCTGCTGACGCCGTAGTACGGCGCGGAAGCGTTGTCCATCAGCCCCATGGTGTCGGCGGCGTCGATGATGTTGTCGTTGTTCAGGTCCAGGTCGAGCACGTCGATGTACTGCTTGGGCTGCTGCGCCTGGCTGCCGGCGTACTGCGAGATGTACAGGCCGCGGTCCGGGCCGATGTTGATCTCGCGGCCCGTCTGCAGGAAGCAGTCGTTACCCCCCGAGCCATTGCTGAAGCACTCGAAGAAGACCTGCTTCTTGAGCGTCCAGGTGGCGGGGTCGATCACGTTGAGATAGCTGACCGTGTCGCTGCCGAGGAAGGCGGCGAACATGCAGTAGACGTACGGGCTGAGCGTCGGCTGGTAGCAGGCCGAGGTGAAGGTGCCCGTCTCGGGGACCGTCGTCGTGAGCCGCTGGGTGACGTTGGAGAGCGTCGGGCCGGGGCCGACGTCGGCGGTGTACAGCACGCCCGAGCCGCTGGGGGCGATGCCGTAGAAGATCACCGTGTCGTTGTCGAGCCAGCAAGAGCCCTGGGTGGAGCCGGTCTTGAACAGCACGGCGGTCTCGGCGCCGCCGGTGACCGACGCGCCCGAGCCCGTGCCGACCGACGCGCCCGCGTTGTAGCCCAGCACGATGCCGCGGCCGGAGTCGGTGCCGATCAGCGCGAGGAACTGGTTGTTCGGCGAGACCGACAGGCCGCCGACGCGCGTCGCGGTGATGAAGGTGCCGCCGAACGTGAAGACGGACTGCCCGACGTCGGTGCCGTTGGTGGCGAAGTTGTACAGCGTGCCGCCGCTGCCGGCGCTGCTGCCGAAGTTCAGGCCCAGCAGGTTGCCGCGGGCGTTCTGCGGGAAGCCGCCGGCGTTGTCGAACTCCATCGACTGCGCGAACGGCTGGGAGGTGAAGCTGCCGACTTTGGCGCCGGCGCGGATCTGGTCGAGCGTGGTCGCGGCGTTGGGTGTGGACAGGCCGAGGACGACGTCGCCCGGATCGACAGGGGCGGGCGCGGCCAGCGCGGCGCTGCCGCACAGCGCAAGGGCCAGGAAAGAACGAACGATCGTGCGCATACTCGGGTCTCCTTCAAAGGAAGCGGGGTGAACGGGGTCGTGCGTGCCGAAACGCCGCCGGCTGGCGCGCAGGGCGCCGCGCCGACCGCTCCGGCGGGGAAGGGCAAGCGGCGGGCCGCTCGGCCCGGCGAACGAGGTGTCCAACGTCGGCGCGGCGCGCGTTGCCGTCGCAAGCGCGGGGCCGTGCGCGCCGGTGCTCAGCGCGCGATCAACAATAACTCATCCCCCCCGCCGCTCAAGACCGCGCAATGCGCAGATCGTGTCAAATATGCGCGGCCGCTGCCGCTTTGCGCACTCTTGTTTGAAACTTGCATCAACCCGCGGCGGTTTTGCTTGCGTCGACGCGAATCCCATAGCCGCCGCCCCGGCATTGCGGCTCGTGTACGCCCGCCGTCTCCCAGAGGAACGGGGAAGACCCAGCGCAGCTTCACGCACCGACGGAATGTAAAACTTCTGCAAGCTTCGACGAGCGTGCGCCCCGTACCTTGCTCGTCTGTGGCGCAGGCGTCCCGCCTGTGCAGGAACGCCTGAGCCGCACGGCACAGGCTGACGCCTGTGCCGCGTTCAGACAGCTCCTGAAACTATGTCCGACTCATTGTTTCTACAGAGCCGCCGCGACGGCGCGGGCCATCGCGTGGTTGAGCGCGTGCCCGCTCCGCCGCGCGACGATGCGCCCGACGATCGGCCGCCCCACGAGCGCCAGGTCGCCGATCAGGTCGAGCAGTTTGTGCCGCGCCGGCTCGTCGTCAAACCGGAAACGGTTGTCGATCGGCCCGCCGTCGCCGATGACGAGCATCTCGCTCGGCGTGAGGTGCTGGAAGAGCCCCATCTTCTGCATCGCCTGCGCCTCTTCGACCAGGCAGAACGTCCGCGCGGGCGCGATCTCGCCCGCAAACTCCTTCGACGGCGAGCCGAGCGCGATCGACAGCGACGCTCGCTGCCGCGCGATCGGCGAGGGCTCCCCGTAGTCCAGGTGATACTCGAAGTGGCACGCCCCGTCGTCGGTCGGCGTCGCCGTGATCTCCCCGGCCCGCGCGCCGTCCCCGGCCGTCATGACGATCGGCTCGCGGATCACCAGCGGCCTCATCCGCGGGTCGAGCGCCGAGCCGTTCAGCGAGAGCGTCGTCGTCCCCACCTCACGCACCGCCTCGACAAACGGCAGCGCCGAGCCGTCCCCCACCGGGACCTCCGGCCCGGCCACGTCGATGAGCGCGTCGGTGATCGCCAGCCCCGCCAGCGCCCCCAGCAGGTGCTCGACCGTCTGCACCCGGCACGGGTCCTTGCCCGGATCGGCCGCCGGATCGGCGACCAGGACCGTCCGCCGGTTCTCGCTGACCACGTGGGCGACGCTCGCCGGAATGAGCCGGCGGGCGTCCTCCCCCGACAGATCGATGCGCCGGAAGGCGATCCCGTGCCCCGCCTTGGCCGGGCGGATCGTGACGGCCGACTGGACGCCGGTAAAGAGCGTCACCCCGGAGAACGTCGCGGCGGCGGCGACGGTGCGCCGAACGATCAACTCGGACGAGGAGACAACGTGGGTTGGCGGGTGCGTCACGGCGACAAGAGGATAGCGGCAACGCCGCACAAAGCGACCCCCGAACCCTTCCTCCCCCCCGCTGCCGCTTACTGGCCCGCCCAGTGCAGCAGCATGAGGATCATCACGAGGGCGGTGAAGTTGTGCAGCAGGTGGGCCGTCATCGAGGGGATGATCGAGTTGCGGAACTCGCGCATGACCGCGAAGAGGGCCCCGAGGAAGCCGACGACGATCAGCCCGACCAGCGGGTAGCCGTGCATGAGCGAGAACGCGCACGCCGTCAGCAGCACCGACGCGACGGCCCCCCACCGCCGCGATCGCAGGTGCCGGAAGAGCGCCCCGCGGAAGATCGACTCCTCGACGATCGGCGCCCACACCACGGCCAGCAGGAAGATCGCGACGACCAGCCCGACCGAGCCGTGCGCCAGGATCTCCCCCACCTCGTTGGTCGGCAGCGGCGAGGGCTTGACGCCGAAGATCGACTCCATGACCAGGTCCTTGAGGACCATCACCACGATCGCCAACAGGGCCACGAAGACCAGCACCGGCACGCCGGCGTAATAGAAGATCAGGCCCATGCCGATCTCCTTGAAGACGCTCCCCCGCTCGCCCGGCCTGCGCGCCGAGGGCGGAGCCGCCAAGCCGATCTCCCGCCGCCAGCGCGCGAACGAATACCCGCGCAGCATCGGCCAGCCGATGATGAGCGCCGAGCACGTCTGCAGCCCCAGCGCCACCCACATCCGCCTCGGTCCCGAGAGCAGCAGCGACGAGCCCACGCTGAAGAGCAGGAAACTCACCATGAACAGGCACGCCGTCTCGAGCCACACCGGTTTGGCCGGCGGCCCGTCGGCCGCGGCCGCCAGCTCACGGGCGTCGGCGATCGGCCCGGGCTCAAACTTCCGTCTGAGCCGCCCGTTGCCGGCCATCAGGCACAGCACCACCAGCAGCACCAGCCCCGTCAAAAACGCCACGACGAAATACACGCCAAAGACGATCAGCAAGCCCATCAGCTTGAGCCCGTCGGTCCGCGCCTTGGCCCGCGCGGGCGCCTCGGCGTCTCCCAGCGACAAGGCCAGCTCGGCGTAGAGCCCGTGCCGGCCGATAAAGCCGCTGCGCTGCTCGTTGGTCAACAACGAAGACGGGTCGCGGGCGAGCGTCTCGTCGGAGGAGTCGTACAACTCGAGCAGGCCGCGGACCAGCTCGGCGTCCTCGTCGATGATCGACCCTTCCTTGACGGCCGGCGGCGCGTCACCCGCCTTGGCGAAGACCGCCTCGAGCCCCGTCGGGGCCGGATACGGCTCGCGCCCCTGGAGCCAGTCGAGCCGCTGCAGCCCGGCCGCGGGCCCTTGCAGCTCGGCGACCGCGATCGCCGCGTGCAGCCGCTCCGTCGCCGACGGCAGCGACCGCGCCTGGTCGTCGATCATCTTGGCGAACTGCCCCGCCGACTGCGCCGCGGCCGCGGGGTCCTGCTGGGCCAGCTTCTGCAGCCCCATCGCCAGCTTGGTGAAGATCGTCACCGGGCTCGGTTCGGCCGTCGCGACAACCTCCCCCTTGGCGTCCTGCTCGGCCCGCTCGATCGGCCCCGGCCCCTTGCCGAAGATGTCAAACTGCTGCACGACGATCACGCCGGCCAGCGCCGCCAGCGTCAACGCGACCAGCCACCACGGCGTCCGCGGCAGATGAGAAGGCCGGCGCTCCGGCGACGGATCCACGGCCTCGGGCGGGGTACGCGAAGGGTAATCGTCCATCATGCGGCCACCATCATCGGCTCGCGCCGGGGCTTCCCCGCATTCCCCAACCGAAACCGGAAAGAACAAGTCTAGTGCCGCCGACTTGCACGGCTTGCCGCTCACCATGAGCCGCCGCTAACGTCTTCCCCATGATCGTCACCGCCCCGCTCCCTCCCCCCGCCCTGGCCGCCGCGGGTTTTCTCGTGGGCTCGATCCCCGTCGGCTACCTGCTGGCGCTGGCCAAGGGGGTGGACATCCGCGCCCAGGGCTCGGGGAACATCGGCGCGACCAACGTCGGCCGCGTGCTCGGGAAAGAACTCGGCATCCTCTGCTTCGTCCTCGACGTGCTCAAGGGATTCCTCCCCGTCATCGCGGCGTCGTTCCTCCTCGGCATGCCGCGCGAGCCGTCGCGCATGTTCGACACGCCGACCGCGCTGGCGTGGCTGGCGGTCGTGGCGGCGACGATCCTCGGGCACATCTTCACGCCGTGGCTCGGCTTCAAGGGCGGCAAGGGCGTCGCCACGGGCCTGGGCGCGCTGCTCGGGGTCTTCCCACTCTTCACGATCCCCGTGCTCATCGCCGCCGCCCTCTGGCTCGCGTCGCTGCGCGTCTGGCGCTACGTCGGGCTCTCCTCCGTCCTCGCCGCGGCGGCCCTCCCGCCGCTGGTCGTGCTCGTGGGCGCAGGCCTCCTGCTGACGGGCCTCCTGGGCGCGCCGGAGAACCACTCGCTCGACGCGCTCCCCGCGGCGCTTGCGCCCTACGCCGGCGTCGCCGCGCTGTTGGCGGCGCTCGTCGTCGTCCGCCACCGCGGCAATCTCCGCCGCATCCGCGCAGGGACCGAGCCGAAGGTCGGATGGATCGCGAAAAAGGGAACAGGGAGCAGGCACTAGGCAACAGGAAAACCCCCTTCGCGTTCCTTCCCTGTTCCTGCTGCCTGCTGCCTGCTGCCTGTTCCCTTTTCCTACTCTTCTTTATGCGTATCGCCCTGGCCCAGGTCAACCCCACGATCGGCGACCTGCGGCGGAACACCGCCATCGTCGAGCACGCCGTCGCCAACGCCAAGCAATGCGGCGTCGACCTGCTCGTCTTCCCCGAACTCTCGCTCGTCGGCTACCCGCCGCGTGACCTGCTGCTGCAGGAAGGGTTCATCGCCGCCGCCGTGCGCGAGGCCGACCGCATCGGCCGCGAACACACGCGCGAAACCGCGCTGACGATCGTCCTCGGCCTGCCGATGCCGGTGAGCGAGGCCGAGCTGAATCCGCCGCAACACCCGATCCCCGGCGGCATCACCAACTCGCTGCTCGTCTACCAACACGGCGCGCGCACCGCACGCTACGACAAACAGCTCCTGCCGACCTACGACGTCTTCGACGAAGACCGCTACTTCACCGAAGGCCGCACACCGGTCGTCATCGAGGTGGCGTCGCAGATCTCTGCTTCGTGTGGCACAGGCGTCCCGCCTGTGCAGGCCGCGGTGTACCGCGTCGGCCTGACGATCTGCGAGGACCTGTGGCGGGGCGAGGACGTCGGCTTCGCCCACCACTACGCCCACCACAGCGACCCGGTCGCCGACCTGGCCAAGCTCGACGGGGGACGGGGCGTCGATCTCATCATCAACCCTTCCGCGTCGCCGTTCGTGCTGGGCAAGGGCAAACGGCACCGCGAGCTGCTCGCACGGCACGCGCGGACGCACAGGCTCTTCGTCGCCGCGGTCAACCAGGTGGGCGGCAACGACGAGCTCGTCTTCGACGGCTCCGCGGCCGTCTTCGACCCGCTCGGCCGCCTCGTCGCCGCGGGGCGCGCCTTCGCCGAAGACCTCGTCATCGTCGACCTGCCGACGCGCGACGCCGCCCTCGCGGCTCCCGCCGTCCCCGCGCCGGTACACGACCCGCTCGTCCACACCAGCGACGAGTCGCAGCTGTTTTCGGCGCTCGTCCTCGGCGTGCGCGACTACTGCCGCAAGACCGGCTTCAAGGACGTGGTCCTCGGGCTCTCCGGCGGGATCGACTCGGCCGTCACCGCCGTCATCGCCGCCGCAGCGCTCGGCTCGGACCATGTACTCGCCGCGTCAATGCCCAGCCGCTACTCCTCGCAAGGCTCGAAGGACGACGCGCTCGACCTGGCGCAGCGCCTCGGCGTCCGCTGCGTCACGCTGCCGATCGAGGACGCGTTCACCGCGTACGAGCGCACGCTGCGCGAGCACTTCACCGGTCGCGGGGAGGGGGCGGACGTGACGGAAGAGAACATCCAGTCGCGCGTCCGCGGCACGCTGCTCATGGCCCTCTCCAACAAGTTCGGCTCGCTGCTGCTCACCACCGGCAACAAGAGCGAGCTGGCCGTCGGCTACTGCACGCTCTACGGCGACATGAACGGCGGGCTCGCCGTCCTCAGCGACGTGAGCAAGCAATGGGTCTATCGGCTCGCCAACTGGATCAACGAACATCACGCGTCGCTGCAACCCCGGCTGGCCCAGCCGCCGATCCCCGAGTCGACGATCACCAAGCCCCCCAGCGCCGAGCTGCGCCCCGATCAGAAGGACCAGGACACGCTGCCGCCCTACGACGTGCTCGACGAGATCATCCGCCGCCACGTCGAGCTGCGTCAGAGCGCCGAGACGATCGTCCGCGAGACCGGCTTCGACGCCCAGACCGTCCGCCGCATGACGCGGCTCATCGACCGCAGCGAGTTCAAACGCAAGCAGGCCGCGACCGGCCTCAAAGTCACCGGCGTCGCCTTCGGCTCCGGCCGCCGCTGGCCCATCGCGCAGGGATGGCAGGGCGCGTAGATCCCGCGCTCATACGAGACGCGAAGCGTGAGCGAGCGTGTCATGGACGAGGCGTCGGGCGTCTGTCGTCAGGCGTTGGTATCTGGAGTACTTCCTGCAAGCCGTCCGGCGACCAGACGCTTTCGCGATCAGTCATGACACCGACGCCCCACGCCAGACGCCTCACGCCTTCTTACAACAGGCTCGCCGCCAGGCTCGCCAGCTCGCTCCGTTCGCTCTTGGCCAGCGTCACGTGCCCGACCAACGGCAGGCCCTTGAACTTCTCCACGATGTACGACAACCCGTTCGACGACTGATCCAGGTACGGGTTGTCGATCTGCCCGATGTCGCCGGTGAGGATGACCTTCGTCCCCTCGCCGACGCGCGACACGATCGTCTTGATCTCGTGCGGCGTCAGGTTCTGCGCCTCATCCACAATCATGAACTGGTGCGGGATCGACCTGCCACGGATATACGTGAGCGGCTCCAGAACCAGCTTGCCGTCGGCCATCAGCTTGCGGATCCGCTGCTCGGTCGTGTGGCTCTCGGCCGACTGCATCG
Source organism: uncultured Phycisphaeraceae bacterium (assembly GCA_964652945.1). GTDB lineage: Bacteria > Planctomycetota > Phycisphaerae > Phycisphaerales > UBA1924 > CAZZDW01. The sequence goes on along the minus strand of CAZZDW010000026.1, from coordinate 4,039 downwards.
GGTTGCCCCGCGTCGAGAGCAGGTACGTCAGGTTGTCGAAGATCGGCTGCATCCACGCCGTCAGCTTCTCGTCCTTGTCGCCCGGCAGGTACCCGATGTCGCGCCCCATCGGCATGATCGGCCGCGCGACGAGCAGCTTCTCGTACCGCTCCTCGTTGAACACCTTCGTCATCCCGGCCGCGACGGCCAGCAGCGTCTTGCCCGTGCCCGCCGAGCCCAGCAGCGTGATCAATCGCACTTCATCATCCAACAACAAATCCATCGCCATCGTCTGCTGCACGTTCCGCGCCATGATGCCGAACGTCGGCTTCCGCGGCCCGCTCACGGGGATCAGGTGGTCCGTGTCCGCCAGACGCCGCGCAAGGCCCGTGTGCCCCTCGTCCTCCGCGTCGCGCAGCACCACGAACTCGTTGGCGAAGACCTCGCGCGTGTAGCTCCGCCCGTCGGCCGTCGTCGCCACCAGCGCCCCCGCGTCGGCGAGCCGCTGCACCGCGAGCATCTTCTCGGCGTACAGCTCGTCGATCATCTCGCCGCCGACGTTCACCGAGATATAGCCGCTATACAGGTGGTCCGCGTCGACCTTCTGGTTCTCGAAATCCTCCGTGCGGATGCCCAGCGCGTCGGACTTGATCCGCGCGTTGAGGTCCTTGGATACGAACACCGTCCGCTGCCCCGTGCGGTGCAGGTCCCACGCCACCGCGATGATCCGATTGTCCGGCGAATCCTCGCGCAACACCGCCGGCCGCTCGTGCGCTCCCACGTCGATGCGCACCACCCCGGTCTTCCCGTCCGCGCCGACGCTCGCCGCCTGCCCCGCACGCGGCGACGCGTCGCCCCACGGCACGCCGTCGATCAGCCGCCCGATGTCGCGCAGCCGGTCCAGATGCCGGATCGCCTCGCGCGCGTTGCGCCCGATGTCGTCGTTGGTCCTCTTGAGCTTGTCCAGCTCCTCGATCACCGTGAAGGGGATCACCACGTTGTGCTCGTGGAAGACGAAGAGCGCGTTGGGGTTGTGCAGCAGCACGTTCGTGTCGAGCACGAAGTTCTTGAGCTTCGTCGGATCCTCGAGCTTGGCGTTGCGCTTGGCGACCGCCACCGGGTCGTCCGCCGCCGCGCCCCCCGCCCCCCCCACTCCCGCCGCCGCTCGGCCTGGGTCGGTTTTCTGCTTTTTTCCCGCGCCCGCGGCTCCGCCCGCCACGCCGGGGGGCTGCGAGACAGGCGGCGAAGCAACATCCTTCACGTCGGTCTTCACGTCAGTGGCGGGTTGGGGCATGGTCAGGTGAACTCTCCGCGTTTCAGCATACCGTCGGCCGGCACTTCCCGCGACCGGATGGGCTCATCCCCGCACAGGCATCATCGGCCGGCCTGCTGCGGGACTGGATATACGCACCCCGCCTCCCCCCGGATCGTCCGATCTCTTGCCAATGCCAGTGCCCGGTGCCGAGTGCTTCTTATACAAACGCATCGATCGCGAGCATCAGCGCGATCGCCACGGCAAAGCCCGTCTTGGCGATCGTCGCCACCAGCCTCCCCACCGCCGCCCCGGCCCCGATCCGCGTCGAGTGCCGCCAGCCTTTGCCGACCACGCCCCGCTCGACCACCAGCGCCCCCACCCCGGCACCGACGGCCGCCCCGATGATCGTGCCCAAAATCGGAATCGGCACGACGAACGTCCCCACCACCGCGCCCACCAGCCCGCCGACGATCGAGCCCATCGCCCCGCGCTTGCTCCCCCCGGCCCGCTGCGCCCCCACCGCCGACGCCGCCAGCTCGACAATCTCCGCGATCAGCGCCAGCCCCAGCGCGATCCCCAGCGTCCACCACGAAAACATCAGCTCGTGCCCGTGCGTCGCCCAATACCACCACTGCGCCCCCGCCGCCGCGGCAAGATTCAGCCATGTCCCCGGCAGCGTCGCCGCCGTCAATAGCACGCCCAGCACCCCCGCCAGCACAATCATGACCGCCACCGTCGTCACCATCGCACGACACCTTGTCCTCTCATCGCCACGCCGTTGCCACGCCCCTTGATCTTTGTCGCACCGGCGCGCACAAAGAACCGACGGGCGCACGGCCCATCGGTTCTTCGGATTTCCGCGGTCGGTTTTCCGACCTTACTTCGCCGTGTACTGCCCGCGGCCGACGCGCTTGAACTCGCCGCTGTTAATCAGCGTCTGGTTCACGATCGTGCGGAACGACGGGGAGCTGGTCTTATACCCGGCCTCCTGCACGGCCTGGGCGACCTCGGTCACGCTCATCGTCTTGCCGGTGAGCACCTTCTTCAGCGACTCGACGAGCGTCGCGTCGTTGCGAGGACGCCGACCCCCGCCCCCGCCCCCGCCACCGCCGCGACGCCCCGCCGCCGCCGGACGACCGGCCGGACGACCGGGCCCACGCCCGCGCCCGCCCGCCGCGCCGCCGCCCGGCAGATTGCCGTACTCGGCCAGCTCCGCGTCGATCGCGTTGAGCTGCGAAACCAGCTTCTCGCGCTTGCGCATCAGCCCGCCGACCATCTTCTGGCGGCGGCCAATCTCACGCCGCAGATCCGCCACCGACAACCGAGACAATCCCCCGCCCGCGCCCGCCGCCCTGCCCCGAGCGCTACGCGTCTTCTTCGCCATCCAATGTTCCTTTCGTGTTGCAACGGCCCGCCGACGCTGCGTGCACCGGCGCCGTTGTTCGCCGCGAATCTGATTTCATATCCGCAATCGCAAAGGTGAGAACCAACCCACCGCCACGTTCTGCGGCCGTCGCGGCCTGTCGTTCAACCGACTCTAGTGGCGAAACTCAACATAAGCAAGGGACAACGCCATGAATATCACATCATGAACCACGCGAATCCTACATTGCTCTCTGTTTATATCCGCTCTTCGCACGTCGCCGCATCATGCGCCGACACTTACGAACGCAGAACGAAACCCATCTTGCTCATCAACCCGTCGAAGTGATCGAGATCATAAAACTCAAGGACGAGCCGCCCGCGCGTGCCGTCGCGGCTCGTGCGCAGCCTCGCCCGCGTTCCCAAATGTGCGCTCAACTGCTGCTCCAGCTCCAGCAGCGACGACGCGCGCGGATCCTGCGTCGGACCACCCGGTGCATCGACCGGTTTGAGCGACCCATTCGCGATCGATTGGCTTCTCTTGGCCGATTCGCTCTCCAAACGCCGCACCGACCACGCTTCTTCCGCGGCCTGCTTGGCCAGCGAGACGCGCGCCGGCCCGGGCGTCATGCCTAACAACGCCTTGCCGTGCCCCAGCGAAAGTTGCGCGTTCTCTAAATACTCCGCGATCTCTTTCTCAAGTTCCGTCAGCCGCACAAGGTTCGTCACGCTCGACCGATCGAGCCCCACCTTTTCCCCGGCCTGGGCGTGCGTCAAACCAAACTTCTCGCACAAACCGCGCAGCGCCCACGCCCGCTCCATCGGCCCAAGGTCCGAACGCTGCAGATTCTCGATCAGCGCCCATTCCGCGGCTTGCGCTTCCCCGACGTCGCACACCCGCGCCGGCACCGTCTTCAATCCCGCCAGCCGCGCCGCCCGCCACCGCCGCTCGCCCGCGATAATTTCATATTCCCCCGCCTCGCCCCGCCCGCCGTGCGCCGGCCGAACCACGATCGGCTGCACGACGCCCGCCGAACGGATCGACGCCGCCAGCTCGGCGAGCGCCGCGTCATCAAACTTCTTCCGCGGCTGGTACTTGCTCGGCCGAAGCGCCGACACCTCGACCTCGATCAGCCGTTCGCCCTGTTCGCGCTCACCCGCCGCGCCTCCCGCCCCCCGCTCATCCGTTTCTTCGACGGCGGGGCTCGCCGCATTCTTATATTCGCTCGCCGCCGCCGGCTTCACCTCGATCACCGCGCGTTCATCCGGCGAAGATTCTCCCGGAGCATCCACGCCCCCGCGTACGGCCTCCACCTTCGCCGGATGGCCCGCGCCGTTTCGCGCAGCGCCCCCGTGCCCACCGGCCGTCGCCGGCACCACCACGGGGGCCTTGATCAGACTGCTCAGCCCCCGGCCCAGCCGCCGCGGCTTGCCCGCGCCCCC
>CAZZDW010000025.1:0-37787 GCA_964652945.1 uncultured Phycisphaeraceae bacterium | reverse complement strand
CGCAACGATCCCCCGCCGCCAACACCCTGACCTGCGCTTCACACACCGCTCACAAGAGAACCACCGTTTCGCCGGCAGATAGTCCAACGGTTGATACAACATGGAATCAGTATGATGTGGTGCTTGGTCAAGGGGCGCATGAGTTCCCTTATGAAATAACAGAGACATTCTCGGACAACGTAAGCAATCCGCAAGTAGTCCGTTCAGGACCTCTCACGGTGCCGACGGGATCATTTCCGGGAACGTCGCCCAGTTCCGCGACGAATCCATTCTACCTCATGCTGCCGTTCTCGACCGCGTATGTCTATCAGGGCGGAAATCTGGTTATAGATATTCAGCACGGAACAAGCAACGGACCTACATTCACGCTCGATACATATGGAGATTCGTGCTGTAACTATTATTACGACATGGTTGGCATGTTCTCATCGAGCCTAACCGCAACGACCGGTCAGCAGTGGGTCGGTATTCCGGTGCTCAAACTGAATGTAAGTCCAGGTGTGCAAGTACCCGAGAATGATCAATGCACATCCCCAAGAATCCTGTCGAACCATGAACAGCATACGTTGAATACGTCTTTGGCGGACACATCGGTCCAAGCGATTTGCGGCAGCAGTTCAAAGGACGTCTGGTATTCTTATACGGCGCCGCTTGATGCACCGACACCCGGACATATGGTTTTTACGGCCACGGCCGACGGGTTCTTCCCGACGTTGAGCGCGTACAGCGCATCGTGCTCTGGAGCGTCTCTCGGATGTGTGAATGGCAGCAGCGAAGAAACACAGTTGAGCGTGCCGATCACCCCGGGGCAGACGGTGCTCGTCCGCGTGGCGGGATCGACACTCGGGCCGGCTGCCGGTGGAGTGGTCACCGTCCGTCTCGATCATGAGGCCGAGAATAGTACGTGCGGTAATGCGCTCACAGTAAGCGCGGGAACGCGGGTATTCGATACGGCGTACGCTCCATCAGCTCCGGCACTTATATCTGCACCAGGTAATACGTGCGAAAACGTGTTGTGGTCAAATGCGAATACCTTGTGGTACACGTATACCGCGCCGTCGTCCAGCACCATCGAGTTTGATGTTCTCGTGTGTCCGTCAAGCTTCTCTACGGGATTTAACGTTACGTTGACTCGCCAGCAGTGCGGAATACTGGCTTGCGGTGGCGTAACGTCTCAGTGTGAAATCGGTGAGAAACGCCATCGGATTTTTCTGCAGCCGAATGAACAAGTGTGGTTCAGTATCAACAGTTTTACGGACACCAACCCACTAGGCCGCGCAGGCACTTTTACCGTGACAACAACGCCGGTTCGCCTTTGGGATGAATCCGTTGATGAGTCCGAAGACGCCGGCGCTCTTCCGGCCACTTCGCAGGCGGTGACCGGTACCGGGATCGTCGATCGGATTATCGGATCAATGCCGAATAGGGCCGATGTGGACATGTACCGGATCAATATCTGTGATCCCGACAATTTTTCGGCTACTGCGTACGTACACAACGATGTTGGCTTTCACACATCTAACTCGAGCAGATTGTTTCTCTTCGATGAGAACGGATACGGCGTTTCTATTAGCAAGGTTGACACCGCCGGAGAAGGTGGTCTCCCTCCTTTTACGGAGGCGCTCACGCTGACGGCACCCTTTGTGCCACATGCGGGCGAGTATTACTTGGCCGTTATGTACATCAACCCCGGTGGCGAGTTGGACGCCGGACCGCACGATGCGAACGGTGATCTCCTGTTCAACTGGACGCCGATCACCCTCGAGCATCCCCCCACAGGGCCGGGCGGCGGTAATCCGCTTGCTGGCTGGCGCACGTATCCCAGCGCCTTCGACGAATCAAGATTTATTCGTATTACCCTGACGGGTGTCTGCTACATCTCGCCGCCGTGTGCCGCGGACTTCAACCACGTCAACGGCGTGACCGTCCAGGATATCTTCGACTTCCTGACGGCCTGGCTGGCCGGCAATCCCTCGGCCGACTTCAACCACGTGAACGGCGTCACCGTCCAAGACATCTTCGACTTCCTCACCGCTTGGCTCGCGGGCTGCTGAGCCTTCCTACTTCCCACACCGATGTGCCGCCTAACCGCGGCATGTCGGCTTTAGCTCTCGATCAGCCGCTCTATTCTCTCGAATATAGGATTACCATGGCACAGAATCCCGAATCACAATCGTCTCGATCGGCCTTTACACTCATCGAGCTGCTTGTCGTCATCGCGATCATTGCGCTGCTGATATCGATCCTTCTGCCGGCACTGCACAAGGCGCGAATCGAAGCGTGGAAAAGCGTTTCGATGTCGAACCTGCGGCAAATAGGCATTGCCGGTGCGGCATATCAGAACGATAACAAGGGAAACTTACCACTGTCTCCTCCAAGCTTATTTGACGGTACGCCAAGCCCTTATTTCGGCACGAATAAGTATGGCGCTGCTAAAGGTAGTTTCATTATTTGGTTTACATGGTCCGCCTTTGGTAAGAACTGCGATAGTAGTTGGTTTAACTCAAGCCGGGGTGGAACCGGACATTCTTTCGGCTTCTGTGATATTCTGGCTCAGCACCGGCCGTTGAACTCGTATCTCTATAACGGTCAGATCGAGGGTATTGCTCCAGGTGAATTTGCCCTCGGTCTGTCCAGGCGTAAGGCGTTCTCGCTGCCGGTCTGTCGTGATCCAAGTGATAAGCTCGGACATCAGCAGGCCATTGGCAGCGATACAAACGCTCTTCAGAATAATAAATTATCATTAGTGGAAAACGCCAAGCCTTCTATATCATCTTATGATGATGTTGGAACGAGCTATCAGTGGACTGAAATATGGGCTCGTCAGATGTATAATTGGAATAATGTTTTTTATAGTTATGGTACTGGCGGAACATCTTTTCTGTTTACAAATGGCCAAAAATTATTCCGAACAGCAGCCCGCCCATCGGAAATGGTGTGGATTAACGACGAATATGCGAAAGTTGTGATGCGGACGATCGACGAGAAGGTTCGTTTCCGCAACGGCTACGGCGACATCAATAAGGGCGTCGTCGGCTATCTCGACGGCCATGTCCGCTACGTGCCGATCACGCCGCTCGGCCCGTTCGATTCGGACAAGTGGCTCAACGACCCCATGAGCATCCCGGCCTTCCGCAACGAGCACTATACGGCCGGCTTCGATAAACGCGACCTCCCCAAGTCGCCGTAAGCCCCTTCTTCCCCCTGCGGCCGATACGCCGCGCCACCAACCCACGGCGTCCCTTTCCTTTTCCTCTTCCTTCTCTACGGCACAACTTCCTCCTCATGAAACCCGCCGCTCCCTCGATACTCACATCGACGGGGTGGCGGGTTCTTTGTGCGCCCAAGCTGTATCCAGGCTATCGGCCGGCCTCTACGCCGGCTCGTGCGTGCTGAAATCGAACATCGTGGTGTAGTACGCCCCGCAGACGGGGTACTCGACTTCCGCGCGGTGCGTGATGAACTCCTCGGCACGCCAGCCGAGCAAGTCGAAGATGTACCGCGTGAGCTCGCCCAGGCGCGGCCACGCCTCCACCGGGACGTCCATCGCCTCCGACGCCGGCCCCAGCACCTGCAGCGCGTGGATTCCCGGCAGCCGCCGGTACCACTCACGGCGTGGATTCTCGCCCATCGTCGCGCCCCAGCCGGATGCTATAAATGAGCCGATACACTCGCGAGCAATTGAATGATGGAGCAAATCGTATATCAGCACTTTTCGTACGGGGATGGTGCAGTGTACACAATAGAAGAGAATCGGAGATTCTTGAAAACGAGGATGTGGGAACAAGCTCGATCTGGTTGCCGTTACAACATCGATCTCGTTCTTCTTCATCAAGGTTGGATCAATCGTATAGATCAGCGAATCGGTCGCCGGTTCCATCTTCACCAGAAGCGACGGCGTGCTGAACTCTTCGAGAAGCACGGAGGCATCACTGGGCAAACCTCGATGAAGCACGGCTTTGTCAGAAAAGGTATTGCGTTTATACGCAAGTGTCGGCCATCCTGTATAACTTCTTCGCCCGAGGGTAGCGCTCGCCAGCACGGACTCTAATTCATCTGTATTTTCGGGGGACGGCCGGTGAAATCGGATCACGATTTGCGCCTCGGTATCTTGGCCAAGCAAATCAACACCCGCTTCAAACAGGCGCCGCCGTGCGTCGAGCGGATCGGCATTTTTCCCCCTCTCGGCCTCCGCCGCGGCGTTGGCGACCGCCTCACGCAGGCCCTGCTGCGTCTCGGTCGTCTCGGCCAAGAACGCCGCGAACCGGTCCACGCTCAGCGTCAACGACTTGAGCACCGGCTTCGGAAAACCCTTCTCGCGGGCCGCTTCGATCAGAACGTACAGCGAGCGAGTCCCCGGCACGCGGATCAAGCATTCCACGCCCGTCATGTTCATCTGGCCGGCCGCCAGGATTTTCTGGCAGATGTTCCGGTCGATGCCCAGGTGCTGGGCCAGAGTCCGGGCCGTTCGGGCCACGGCCGGTGCCTCCTGCACCAGCGCGGCCAGCTCGTTCGCAAGCCGCAGCCCAAGCTGGTCCGCCTCGGCAAGCTCCGCGGCATTGAGAACCCGCTCGGTCCCCGGCCTGGCGGGCTTTCTCGATACAGCTAAAGGAGTGGGGGAGGCGGCGGTGGGCATAGTCGTGAGCATACGGAAGCGACCCTCTGTTGGCCGGATGGAGATTTTTTCACATTTTGATGGCCAAGCCGGACTTCATAGAGAATACTTCAAATGACTAAATAGTCAATAAGAGTCGGTCGAAAAATCAGTATGCTTTAGACCCACACGAGATATTGCCCGGGTAGATATGTAGGGCAGGCTTTGAATGTACGCCCCGAGTCTTTGGGGCACATCAATCCGGCCGTACACGAAATAGACGTAGGTGTTTCATGCGTAAAGCGCGATAAGTAGTGTGATGAAATCTCAGTTACCTATTTAGAGGAGTGTCTCATGAATCGTTGTCGTTTATTCGGGGCGGCCCTTGGCGCGGTTATTGCCGCAATACCGGTGTTTGCCCAACCGGTGAATGACGAGTGCACAAACGCATTGCCCGTCACGGCGGGCAATAACGCCTTCGATACAACGCTAGCCACAACTTCGAGTGGAGTAGTTGTATCCTGCCGAAACAGCACTTCAAAGGATATCTGGTTCACATATACGGCCCCAAATGCTGGTGTAGCGGTCTTTGATACGTGTGATAGCACGTTCAATACCGTGTTGAGCGTGTATACTGCTTGTGGCGGAACAGAGCTTGCGTGCAATAATGATGGGGGCGGATGTGAAAATGCCACGCGTGCCCGAGTTGTGCTCAAGATGTCAAATGGTGAAACGGTATTAATTCGCCTTGCGGGGCGAAGTGCGCCAAGTGGTGGGACCGGATTTCTCAACATCACGGCTCCAGGTCCAAGCCTTATAATAGGTGACGAATGCGAGAATGCTCAAATCGTGGGAGCAGGTAATACGAGCTTCAACACTGCAAGTGCTACAACATCTGGAAATATTGCAATGAGATGTTTTCATGATTATGAAGATACCACTATCACCAAGGATATATGGTTTGAGTATATTGCTCCACAATCCGGTTCATGCATAATTACCGCAGAAACTCCTGGTGTGTATTCTGTGCTGACTACGTACTCCGAATGTGGAGGAAGTGTATTAGACGAAGGCGATTCATCGAACAATGAATTCAAGTCTCGAAATGCTGTACATGTAAATGAAAATCAAGTTATTAAAGTTCGGGTATCGGTTTTTTCTCGGTTTGGAGTCGATACGAGCGCAAATGGAGTCCTTCATATTGATGCTCCTGTCTCTGGAGTTGTCAATGACACTTGCGTTACAGCTTTGGAAATTACTGAACCGGGTTTGTATCCAGTCGATATGACATACGCGGCGACAACGCCGTTGTCATTCGATCCGGCTGTGAATAATTGTTTTATTCACGCGCTCTACTATAACTATGTTGCGCCAGCAAATATCGAAGACAGGATCGAATTCTATGCTCGAGTGCCACTCTCGGTTGGTCACGAATTTTCTATAATGACTTTCGATGAATTATGTAATATAGATTCTCGATCACCTGTCTCACTCTATTATGCGGTGAGATACTTGACAGCGGAGCAAGCAGCGCATTTCGCAGTATTCAGTCTGAACTACTTGTTTCTTCCTTCTCCCAAAGATATGACAATCATCGCTAATCCGGTCAGTGTATGGGATGAAGCGGTGGATGGAGGCGGAGATGCGGGAGATCTACCAACTTCGGCGCAGGTGGTTACAGGCAGTGGAATCCTCGATCGAATTGTTGGTCAGCAATCATCGAATAAGGATTTTTATAAGATTGAAATCTGCGACCATGAAGCATTTGTCGCGTCAACTGTCACCACAAATACATTTCCAGGATCAGATGTTGGTGCTGGTTCCCTTTCTCTGTATGATCAATCCGGCAATCTGTTGGTAGATGGAGTGCAGACAGATGGGCAAGGCTTTATTGCTTACGATCCGGGGGTTGACGGGATATACTACCTATGCGTTAACGAAAGCTCGCTAGCAGCAACTTCAAATGTTTACCGCATAGCCCTAACTGGTGTTTGCCGTGTGAACGAGATGTCCTGTCCTGCCGACTTCAATCATGTCAACGGCGTGACCGTCCAGGATATTTTCGACTTCCTCACCGCATGGCTCGCCGGCAACAACTCGGCCGACTTCAACCACGTCAACGGTGTAACCGTCCAGGATATCTTCGACTTCCTCACGGCTTGGCTCGCCGGCTGCTGAGCCTGTTCCTCTTCTCATCCGGGACCGCCAAACGGTGGTCCCGGATTTTCGGATGCAAGATGATGCAGCTGGTAAACGCCTAGTCGGAGATTCGTATATGCATACTCGATTGCGTGGATTTTCTCTTATTGAAATTCTGGTGGTGATTGCGATTATAGGATTGCTCATTAGCATGCTCCTCCCGGCCCTGGCCGGGGCACGTCAAGCCGCTCGTCGAGCGGTATGCATGAGCAATATGAGCCAGCTCGGGCGTGCGCATCACAGTTATGCGCAAGATTTTCGCGGCTTTGTTGCATCCTTTAACGGTCGCACTGAAGATATCGTCGCCCGTAATAATCCCGGCATGCCCACGGCTATTGGAAGTGATATCAGTCGACAAGTGACCTGGTTGAAAAAATTCTATTCGGGTGAAGTAACATCACAAGAAAGAGTTTCCAACGAGTTTGATCCGGCAGATCCTCGAATCTTCCCGTTTGAACAGTTTAGCCACTTTATGCTCGCGGCCTATGTCGGGGAGACGCTCACTTCGCCGGTGACGGTATGCCCCGAAGACAGGCCCCGATTGGCATGGCGGTCGACGCCGCATGATATTACTGCATCGCCGTTCCAGCCTACGAAACCATCCTCCAAGTCTATTCTCTCTTGGTTTCCATACAGCTCCAGTTATCAGTTGATGCCAGCCGCGATTATGGATGATGGCCCGACTTCACCAGTGCGCATTTTGAATCCATCGTACATTTATCATCAAGGGTCTACTCATGATACCTATAACGATAGAATAGAAGCTCCTGTGATTGGCCGTCGGCGCCAGAGTGACGTTGTTTTTCCTGCAGGGAAAGTGGCTGTAGCAGACAGCCAGCAGCGGCACTTCGGTCGCAGGGATATGTATTACGCGTACCCCGACGCAAAGCAACCCTTACTATTCTGGGATAGTTCTGTCAGTGTGCGTCAAACGGGCAATGGCAAGAAAGACGGCGCAAATAAGGGGTGGGATCCGACAGGCAAATGCGGAGCAGGCCCATATATAACGTCAAAGGTTACTTCATTTATTTATGAGCCAGACCCGGGATTTGAATCACCGTATCTTCTTTCGAAAACAGGCAGTCCTATCATAGGCATGACCGGCTTTTACAAATGGACTCGCGGGGGTTTTAGAGGCATCGATTTCGGCGGCTCTGAAATCTCAACCGCCAACTGGTAAGTGTAGAGCTCTCGCGAGCACCTCTGATCTACACAATTCCTTCCTCCTCATGAAACCCGCCGCTCCCTCGATACTCACATCGACGGGGCGGCGGGTTGTTGATTGTCGGCATAGTCTGAGTACGTCTTCGTCAGCGATTGAGCGCGTTGATGCGCAAATCGATGGCCGAGAAGAGGATGGGGTATTTGATCTTGCACCGGAAGATATCGAACTCGACGCCGCCCCAGCCGACGCCCTCGACGGCCTGACGCACCATATCCGCGCACCGCGGCAGGTCCCGGTCGTACAACGCGTCCAGGCTCGTGCCGAGGTGCTGGGCGGCCTCGTGCACCGGCATCTCCAAGCCTTCGCGGCTCTTGATCAAGCAGCCGGGCGCCTGCGCATCGCCGATCTTGCCGTAGGTCGTTGCTTGCAGCGTACCCAGATCGGCGAGCCCCTTCGGCACCAGCACGTCCACGATCGCCGTCTCCGCTGGCAGTGTGTTGACGCGGCACGCCTGCCATCCGCCTGCCTGTCCGTCGTTCGCCGTATGAAGAACGGAGTACGCGCTGCAGGTTGTTTCCGAAGTTCGGCCGATCCCATCCAACCGGAGCATCTCCAGGGACGTCTCCTCATCGACGACGCTCTCGAGCACCGGCGTCGGCTTCGAGCAGAACTCCGGCATCAGCACGAACCCTTGCCACCCCAACGTCGCTTGCTGCCTCCACGCCAGCTCTTCATCGGCCTTGCGTGTCATCCGAATACGCTTCACGAACGGGATCGGCGGGATCTCGCGCAGTCGTTGCAGGCCGAGCAGCTCGCTGACATACACCAAGGGTTCGATCTCGGCGTGACTATTTTCACAATAAATAAGGCAGTCATAGACGACCTTCGCGTGCACGCCCCAGACCTGCGAGTTCACGCGGTAGGCCGAGCGCCGCAGCTTCATATCGATCTGCGGCGACGCCTTCCCCCCCAGCGTGGCCACCATCGCGTCGAACGAGTCGCGGTCGCGGGCGTGCTGCTTGACAAACCGCACAAACTCCTCGTACGCCGCCTCGGCCTCCTCGACCGCCGGCGCCGAGAACCCGCGCTCCCGTGCGGCCCGGAAGACCTTCGACATCAGCCCCGGCCCCGGCGTCACCGCCACCGCGTCGAACGGGTCCGTCACGCCGGCCAGCCTAAAAACCTGCCACGCCACCGACCACTCCAGCCCCAGCGCCCGCTGCAGGTCGACCGTCCGCCCGATCTCGGCCGGGGCGGAATGGACCAGCTTCCCCACCGCGACCCGCAGCCGGCTCAGCACCGTCTTGGCGGCACGCTCAAAGTCCGCGATCTCAACGGCCGCGGGCTTTTGTTCGCTATTTAGTTGGATTGGAGATCTCATTGCCATAAGGATAGCTCAAAATCCAGCACGAGGAAAGCATCGATGTAAATATCTATCGATATATTCGTTGACATCGGTTGCCGATGATGTAGATTGAAGGAGAACGAGCAGCTGCGAAGGCTGCGCAAGTACGATTTCTGTCTGGTTTCTTGCAAATCCATCCCATTTGAAGATTTTTCCAAAGAAGGAGGACTTGGGTATGAATCGCATTGTGAACACCTGTTTCTGTGTATGTGCGGCTTTGCTTGTGGCCAGTTCCACGGCAGCTTCTGCAGATACGGGTATCGTCATCCCTGGCATTTACTTATCCTCTGACTCCGCCGGATCTTCTAATATATTGACGACAGATGACGAAATACATTACCAAGTAATGATTGCAGGGTCTATCCTTGGCCTTAATATTGGCGATCAGATCACAGGTCTAGCATACCGACTTGATGCGACAGGACCATCGTCTTCTTGGCCAGATTCCGACGTGACGTGGAGTCGGTATGATGTGATTATGGCACAAGCTGCTACCACGGTGCCTACGATGAGCAACATATTTTCTGAGAATATGTTGAATCCAGTACAAGTACGCAGCGGCTCAATGACAATACCGGCTGGATCTTTTGCGAGCACTGCTCTTTCGCCCAACGTAAACCCATTCTACGAAATGATTATATTCGATACACCGTATATCTATCAAGGCGGGGATATCGTTATCGATATTATTCATAGCTGGGAAGGCATTCGGAAGAACTTTGATGGTATACAACTAGCGCGTGTTGACGGCAAAGTAATTCGAACCAAAAGAGCAACGTCTGCCGATGCTCTTGCGGGCAGCAACACATCTTATGAAATTACTAAGATGATTGTAACACCGGCATCTGTCGCTCCATTAAACGATGCATGCTCATCGGCAGTAACCGTCACTTCACCGGGCATATGGTTCAATAACACGTTTGCGAACGATTCAACGACCGTAGATTGTGGTTCGAGCCACCATGACGTGTGGTACAGCTATACAGCACCCTCTGACGCCGTAGGGGCAGGCACTGTTCAGTTCAGAGCAATGGCCGATTCGTTCTTTCCGGTTCTCACTGCGTACGACGGGTCTTGTGCAGGCGCAGTCTTGGACTGCGTCGCGAGTGGACAAGAAGAATGTCAACTGAATGTTCCTGTACTGCCCGGCCAAACAGTCTTGGTCCGATTGGCCGGTTCTTCTGACCACAGCCCGTCCTCCGGCACAGGCTTTCTTCAAGTCGCATTTAGTCCGGCTAATGATCTCTGCGAAAATGCTCAAAGCATTCCAGCAAGCGGGACATACCCCTTCAATGTGGCCTTCGCAACCCCTGATATCACCGCGTGCAATAACTTTATAAATAGCGGTACATCAAAGACACTGTGGTATAGGTACACGGCACCGACGAATACGAGCAATCAAATCGAGCTCAACGCACGAGCGTGGTATACAAATCCTGATATTTGCTGCGGCAATGGCCCGGCTATGGCGATCTTCGATCAGTGCAACGGAACAGCGATAAGCTGTGTAAATAATGCGGCATTCACGGGAGCGACGACATATCTATCTGCCGGTGACCAAGCCACCTATGTTATCGGCGAAGTCAGTGTAGATCCTCTTTTAGCCATTGGATCAATCGCCGTTACGGCTACTCCCGTCTCTGTGTGGGATGAGTACGAAGATGGTAGCGGAGATAGCAGCAGCTCACCTCAGCTCGGCCAAGTCATAAATGGTAGTGGCCCACTTGATCGAGTTGTGGGTCAGAAGGATGGTAATGGCGGACAAGATGTAGATTACTTCAAGATTGAGGTCTGTGATAGCGCTTCGTTCTTCGCGACCGCAGTCGCAAGCGGTGACTTCCCAGGATCAGACTCCACCACTCAAGCAAGCCTAACGCTCTTTGATCAGAATGGCATAGACACTATTTTGTTGGAGGGTTCGGGTACTGATACGATCCCTGGGCCAAACCTCGTCATTGGCGGCACATTATCAGATGGGATCTACTATCTGGAAGTGCGGAGTACAACTGCTAATCCTGATTTTCGCACATACCGGATCGCTCTTAGCGGCGTATGTCGTATCGCCGTCTGCACCGCGGACTTCAACGGCGTCAATGGCGTAACCGTTCAAGACATCTTCGACTTCCTTACCGCCTGGCTCGCCGGCAACCCTTCGGCCGACTTCAATCACGTCAACGGCGTGACGGTTCAAGACATCTTCGATTTCCTCACCGCGTGGCTCGCTGGCTGCTAACTCTGCTCAAGTGCTGACGTGTCGTTCAACGACGATGCGTCAGCTTTATTTCATGCTGACACAAGTATTGTGATTAAGAAGTAATGGAGTTGATATGGTAACAAGTATATATGAAAATCGGAAAGGATTTAGCCTGATAGAATTATTAGTTGTTATTGCTATTATTGCACTACTCGTCTCAATTCTTCTGCCGGCGATTAGTGGTGCTCGACGCATCGCCCGCATGGCAGTTTGTCAAAGCAATATGCATCAGCTAGGGGTGGCACATCATTGTTATAGCCGAGACAATAAAAATATTATAGCTACATTTAGTGGAACAGCAGGAGCTATGGAAGATCGCTATGCATTCATGTCTAAATGCCAGAAAGAAGCACAGGATATCGTGCAGAAATACGGATCAAGAGCGTCGATAATCGATATGTTTACTCCAACCGTGCCACGCGCCGATCCGCATCTATTCGAACAGTATAGCCATCTGGCATTAGTAGAGTATATGAGCGGTATTCTGCCGATGCCCGAGGCAGTATGTCCCGAAGATAGGCCGAGAATTTCATGGCAACGCGATCCAATCAATATAGCACTAGAAGCATCGAGGCCAACCAAAAATTCGAATATCCAGAACCTTGAGTGGTTTCCATACAGCTCGAGCTATCAGCTCATGCCCGCGGCGTGGGATAAAGGCTCCTCGGATCCGAACTCATTGATGTATACTGCGCAAGCGGATTTTCATGATTTTTACTCTTTGCATTGCAAAGATAGGACTAGAATGCTAGTGAAACAGGATGATGTTGCATTTCCGGCGCAGAAAGTGGCGGTGGCAGATAGTCAGCAGCGGCATCTTGGTAAGAATGACTTGTATTATGCTTATCCAGAAGCTAAACAGCCTCTTCTATTCTGGGATGGCTCGGTTACGATCCGACAAACTAAAAAAGCAAATAAAGGTTGGAGTCGAAGAAATGACGGATCACATTCCGTAAGCGCTATCCCGACAATCTTTACTTATAATCCGGATCATGCCTTCGAGTCTCCCATTCCTGTTGGCCTCGAGAGCACTAAAGTTGTTGGATATTACAAATGGACAAAATTTGGCATTAAAGGTATAGACTATGGAGGGAGCGAAGCTCGGGTGAAAAATTGATTTTCAATCGATATCTGCTGCCTCGCCCGCATTAATAAGCAGTATGCCGATCATTTTATCGATCCGTATGACTCAAACAAATGGCTTGCCGACCCCATGAGCATTCCGGCCTTCTGCAACGAGCACTACACGGCCGGCTTCGACAAACGCGACCTCCCCAAGTCGCCGTAAGCCCCTTCTTCCCCTGCGGCCCATACGCCGCGCCACCAACCCACGGCGTCCCTTTCCTTTTCCTCTTCCTTCTCTACGGCACAACTTCCTCCCCATATGAGCCCGCCGCTCCCTCGACGCCAAGGTCGATGGGGCGGCGGGTTTGTTGACGGGAGCGTATGAAAAACTATTCATGCGCCCGCCCCCACGAGGTCGATTGATCGGCAAGAAAACGGGCCATGGCGGTGCGCATAGGCTAGAGAGATCGTTGGTTTTATATGATTTGTTGGTTTTTCGTCGTCATATGAAGTAATATAAAACGATAGTAGTTCATATGACTTCCCGATCCCGGTCATATGACTGGCGTGGGTGAACTGCACATTTTCTTTTTTGTCCCTTGAACTTACATTGAGTTCGAGGTAGACTCTCCATTGCCCAGCGGCCCTCTTAGGCCGTGCGGCGGCGGATCCCTCTTGGGATCTGCTGTTCCAAGAAGCCGCTTGTCGCGTGCCAATGGACGGCACGCGACGGCCGGCCAAAGCGGAACCCCATAGTTCAGCGTGCGTGGCGTGCGCTCCACTCTCGCGGCGTGCGCTTGGTGAAGCCAAGCGTTGTGCCGCGGTGCGATCACACGCCCATTTCTGACCGCCGACGGCGGCGGTCGCGGTATCGCTCTGTTCATTTCGTGTCGCAGCGGCCTAAGGAGCCGCCCGCTGCCAATCTGCGCTTGTTGTATATCTCGCGTTTCAAGCAGTTCACGGAGGAATAAGATGAAGAAACCAGCACCGCGTGTTCGCCTTGTCGGCGACATGCTCGATCGGTACACGCCGAGGGTCCGCACGATCCGGATCGACGAGATCATCGCGGCCGCGTACAACCCACGCAAGGACCTCGGCGTCGACGATCCTGAGTACCAGAAACTCGCCCGGAGCATGGACGAGTTCGGATACGTAGACCTGCTGATCTGGAACGAGCGCACCAAGCACCTTGTTGGCGGCCACCAGCGGCTGAAGATCCTCAAGGCCCAAGGCGTCGAAGAGATCGAGGTGGTCGTCGTCGACCTGCCGCTCGAGAAGGAAAAAACGCTCAACCTCGCCCTGAACAAGATCTCCGGCGAGTGGGACATGGATCTGCTGGGCAAGCTGCTGACCGAGCTCGGCGAGATTCCCGACTTTGATGTGAGCCTGACGGGGTTCGATCAACCGGAGATCGATCGGCTTCTGGCGAATATGCCCGGGGCATCAGGTGGTGATGACGCCGACTTCGATCACGACGCAGCACTCGATGTGCAGAAGCCGGCGGTGACGCAGCCGGGCGAACTGATCGAACTCGGCCGTCATCGTCTGCTCTGCGGCGACTCGACCAAGGTCGAGGATGTCCGGCGCCTGATGGATGGAGAAAAGGCAATCCTGTGTGCGACGGACCCGCCGTACTTGGTGGATTACGACGGCACGAACCACCCGGGGAAGCAGCGCAACGGAAAGAACGCTCAGAATAAGGATTGGTCGTCGACCTATGGTGTTACTTGGGACGACGCCGACGCGAACTCCAATCTCTACGAAGGCTTTATCGAAGTCGCGGTTGCCGAGGCCGTTCTGCAGAACGCCGCGTGGTACGTGTGGCACGCCTCGAAACGCCAGGCGAAACTCGAACAGGTGCTGAGCACGCATGGCATTATCGTGCATTGCCAGATTATCTGGGTGAAGAACCGCCCGGTGCTGACGCGGACGATGTACATGTGGCGGCATGAGCCGTGCTTCTTCGGGTGGAAGAAGGGGTACAAGCCTCCGCGGATCGACGGCGAGCCGATGCTCTCGACGGTGTGGGAGATCGACACGATCCCGAATGGTGATGAACGGCCTGATCATCCGACGCCGAAGCCGCTGGAGGTCTTCGAGATCCCGATGCGGCAGCACACGAGCGGGGGGGCGGGCGCGATCTGTTACGAGCCGTTTGCCGGCAGCGGCACGCAGATCATCGCCGCTGAGAAGCTCGGCCGCCGGTGCTTTGCGATGGAGATCAGCCCGCACTACTGCGACCTGATCGTCCGGCGCTGGATCCATTTGGTCGGTGAGGTCAACGCGCCGGCCGATTTGGTCAAACGGTATGCGATCGTCGGCAACGTATCGGATGCTGCACCCGCTCCAGCAGCGCCCCCTCCGGGCGATGAGGATGACGTTGCACCGCGCCGCCGCATTCGACCCATCCGTCGTGTGCGCAAGGATGTCAAGCGATGAAACGCGTCGAACGCAAACCAAAGATCGAGCGGGTCCGCCTGATCCGTGATGAGGATGACGCCGACAAGCCTACGGAATCGCCCACGCCGCGCGTCAAACGGATCAGAACAATACCAAAGACCCCCGGCAAAGAGGCTGCCGAAGAGCCCGGTGTGCTGGACCTCTTGCAGCAGGTGCGGAGCGGCAAGGTCACCGGCAAGCAACTGCCCCTTGTGAGCAGGCGCGCCATCGTCTCGCTGTTGGCGGCCGAGGGGTACTCGGGGCCGGAAATCGCGAAAGTGCTCGGCGTCTCGGATCGCACCGTCGAGCGGGACCGTCAGTCGATCCGCGAGAGTCTCGCGCTCCAGCGCGATCCGAAGTTCGTCGAGCAGACGGCCGGTCGGATTGCGCACGAAGCGGAACTCGTCATCCAGCGGATGCGTCGCGCCGCGCGTGAAAAAGATGTCCCGCCTGCTGTTCGAGTAGATGCCGAGCACCGCTGCATGCAGGTGCTGCTCGAGAGCGTGCGGTCGCTCCAGAGCCTGGGCTACCTGCCGCAGGCGGCCCAGCGGCTGCAGGCCGAGCTCATGCACGGCGTGGCGCTCCTGCCGACCATGGACGACTTGAACGTGGAAGTCAATCGGCTCGCCAAGATCGGAGTCGACGGGGGTGTCTCCAAAGACCAGATCGCCGAGCTGCGTCAGATCCCCGTGCGGGCGCTGCTGACGGCGAAGGTCGACGACGTCAAAGACCGCCTCAGCGCCCAGAAGGAAGCCGTCCATGAAGCTTGAGACCCTCGCCGGGGCGCTGAATGAAGTTCAGCGGCACCGCCGCCTGCTCGCGTCGCGGTCGCCCAGGCTGTTCGCGCAGATCTACCTGGCGTCATGGCTCGAACAACCGTCCTGCCGCATGCACGAAGAGATCTTTGCACGGCTGGATACGCTGCACACGCAGCGCAAGCAGTACATCGCCATCGCGGCGCCTCGCGGCCACGCCAAGAGCGCGATCGTCACGGTTGCCTATGTGCTGTGGTCGCTGCTGTACGACCATGAGAAACTTATCCTGGTGATCTCCGGCACATCGGATCTTGCCGCCAAGCAGCTCCAGCACGTCAAAGTGGAGTTGGAGACGAATCCGCTGATCTTGCAGGACTTTCCCGAGTTGCAACGGCCGAAGAAAGCGCCGCCGTGGCGGAAGGACGCGATCTATGTGCCGTCGGGCTCGCCAGAGTCGGAGGGGTGCATGCTGCTGTCGTACGCGGCGCACCAAGGCGTCCGCGGCGTGCGTTTCGGCAAGCACCGCCCGTCGCTCATCATCGTAGACGACCTCGAGGAAAAAACGCACGTGATCAGCGAGGATCAGCGGCTCAAGCTCACGCACTGGTTCAAGAGCTCGCTGCTCCGCGCGGGCGCGCCGGACGCGAACGTGATCGTCGTCGGCACGATCCTTCATCCGGAGTCATTACTTGCAGACCTTATGAGCGAGGACACCAGCGGCTGGACCAAGATGCTCTACAAGGCCGTCAATCGCTTCAGTCCGCGCGCCGATCTGTGGGACCAGTGGAAGCGCATCCAAGCCAACCAGATCGACTTCGCTCAACTCCGCGGCGAGAAAGGTGCCAACGCGTTCTTCGAACAGCACAAGACCGACATGCTCGCCGATACTGCGGTGTTGTGGCCGGAACGGTACGACTACAGGGCGCTGATGGAGATCCGGCTCCGCGAGGGGGAGGCGTCGTTCCAGTCCGAGATGCAGAACCAGCCGCTTGACCCTGAGCAGTGCATCTTCGCGACCGCCGACCTGCAATACTGGGATGATAAGTATGCTGATGTCAAAGCGCTGCTCGACGCGCACTACCACAACGGCGATTTCTACGGAGCCTGCGATCCGAGCCTCGGCGCGGATCCGACACGCGGCGACTACGGCGCGATTATTGTGCTCTTCGTCCCACGGGACAGCGAGACAAAGTACATCATCGTCGCCGATCTCGTGCGTCAGAAGCCGGACGAGCTCTGCTCGATCATCCTTGGTCACGGCAGACGTTATAAGATGAGCCGCTTCGCGATCGAAACCAACCAGTTCCAGAAGCTGATGCTCGATAACCTGAAGGAACGAGCCGAGCAACAACACCTCGACCTCAATCTCTGGAAGATCGACAGCCGCACGAACAAGCAGCAGCGCATCGCCGGCCTGCAGCCGCAGATCGTGCAGGGCAAGGTAATCTTCTGCCGGCGGCATAAGCTGCTGCTCGAGCAACTCTACAGGTTCCCCGCGGGCAAGCACGACGACGGACCCGACGCGCTCGAGATGGCCGTCGCCGCGGCGCTCAAGGGTCCACGCATCTGCGGCGTATTCAAGCTCCGCGGCCTGTAGCGTTTATGTGCCCGTCAGATTGTGGGTGAGCTGTGGGTAAACGCCTAAGAATCAGGCGTTTTGCCTTGCCTTTGGCCGTGTTCATGCCCTGATGTGTCACACGAAGCCGCGACTGCAGAAAAGGCAAAGACTTGGCGAATGACGCCGCGGTGGCTGCATGCGCTCCGTTCTTTACCTCCTTTTACCCGGCCGCGCCAGGAGGTTCCCCATGCCCGCACGTTCCGCCCCCGTCGACGACCATGCCACACCGACAGCATCGATTGCGCCCTCGCCAAAACAAGTTCGCCCCAAGCGTCCCGCCCGCATCAAGTTGGGCAAGGTGGACACGCCGCAGAAGCCGAGCCGAACGGCAAACACCGACGAGTCATCGCCAAAGAAACAAGCAACTCGAAAACAGCTCGACAAGGCTTTTGTTCGCGCACCCGACGATCTTGCAAAGAAGCGGCTTAGTCTGCTCGACGCGGCGGCTCAAGTGCTGGTTCAGCTCTCGGCTAAAGAAGCCGGACCCGGCTTGAGCGCTAAGGAACTGCTGGAACGCATACACAGTGCAGGACTCTGGTCAAGCCCGAATGGTCGTACGCCGCACGCGACGTTGTATGCAGGGATGATCCGTGAAATCACCGTACGGAAAACCGATGCTCGATTCCGACGAGTTGGTCCTGGGAAGTTCACTCGTAACGTCACGACTTCACCGCAAACATCGTCCAAGAGTCGAAAGACAGTTAACAATTCGACGCTCAGTTCTAAGAAGGCTGCGGTGAAAGGCGGGGCGTGATCATGACGCGCCGATCAAATGCACACGCTCTCAATCTCGAACAGTTGCCGCGCATGACGATGGAGCAACTACGAGCGCTCTGGGCCGAGCACATGGGCCGTGCGAAGATGCCGATGCAGAAGCGGCTGCTTATCCGCGAGCTCGCGTGGCGCACGCAAGAACGCCTCCACGGCGGCCTTGACGCCGAGACCAAACGATTGCTCCGTGACGCCATCCGCGCCGCCGAGCAGAGCGCGACACCAGTTCCGCAACACGCACAAGGCCCCGCCGCATCATCAACATGTATAAGAAGGTCTCGCGGTGAAGTATCTGCTGCGCGAGCCACGTCGCGCGAGTTGCCCAACGCTACCCGGCTCACCCGCACGTGGCGCGGTGTTACGCACGAAGTCCATATTCTTGATGGCGGCCATTCATATCGTTATCGCGACAATATCTACAAGAGCCTCACCGAGATCGCCCGCGAGATCACCGGCACGCGCTGGTCCGGACCTCGCTTCTTCGGCTTGACGGCGCGTAGCCGAGGCAGTGGAGGTTCGTCATGAGCAAGTCCGCTGCACCTGTTGTTCGCTGCGCCGTCTACACGCGCAAGTCGAGCGAGGAGGGCCTCGAGCAGGCGTTCAACTCGCTCGACGCGCAGCGCGAGGCTGGTCTCGACTACATCAAGAGCCAGAAACACTCTGGCTGGACGGCCATCTCCACCCACTACGACGACGGCGGCTATTCCGGCGGTTCGACCGACCGCCCTGGCCTCCAAAGACTTCTCGCCGACATCGAGCAACGCCGCATCGACGTCGTGGTGGTCTATAAAGTGGATCGGCTCTCGCGCTCGCTCGCCGACTTCGCGCGGCTCATGCAGGTCTTCGACGCCCACCATGTCTCGTTCGTCTCGGTGACGCAGCAGTTCAATACCACGACCTCGATGGGCCGGCTCACGCTGAACATGCTCCTGTCGTTCGCCCAGTTCGAGCGTGAGGTCGCCGGCGAGCGTGTCCGCGACAAGATCGCCGCGACCAAAAAGAAGGGTGTCTGGATCAGCGGCCGGCCGCCGCTCGGCTATCGTCTCTCGTGTCCCGGCGATCCGGATTACACGCACGGCGACCGTGTGCTCCGCATCGTCGAATCCGAGGCCAAGCTCATCCGTGCGATCTTCGACGGCTACCTTGAACTCCACTCGCCGATCAAGCTCGCCCAGCGGCTCAACACGCAGGGGTACACCACGAAACGCCACGAGTCACGGGAACGCGACATGAAAGATGGACGGCCGCTCACCATGGGCGTGGTCTATCGCATCCTCACCAACCCGGTGTACGTCGGTATGATCACGCACACTCGTTGCTCTCGCATCAGGCGTGCAAACGACAATGTCGGTCACACCGACGTATATCCCGGTCTGCATCAACCGATCGTGAGTCGCGCGACGTGGGACCGCGTGCACGAGAAAATGGCCGTCGCCGCGAACACCACCCGTTACCGCTGGACGCACACGCATCTTCTGAAGGGCAAGATCCGCACGTTCGAGGACCACGCGATGAGCCCGGGCTCGGTGCAGCGGCCGATGCCGAAGCGGAACGCCGCGTCGGGCGTGGGTACCGCCAACGCCAAGCGCATCGTTCGGTACTACACGAGCCAGAAGGCCCTCAAGCAGGGCTACACAACGTGCCCGATCAAGTCGCTTAACGCCGGGTATATAGACAATCTTGTCCGCGGCCTTGTGCTCGACCACCTCCACGCCCATCACCAGCTCGATCTCCGCGGCCAAGAGCCACCAACGCGCGACCACTGGATCCGCGAGTTGATCCGCCGCGTGGTCGTCGCACCGAGTCTGCTCACAATCGAACTCTATTGCGATCGCGTCACGGCATGTGCCGAAGCGATTACGTCCGATGAATCACAGAAGAAAAAGAATGACGAACCATCGTCCTTAGCTACGGTGCCGTCATGCCCGTTCGCGCCCGACGTTGAAGTCCGCGGCGAACTTCTTGTCCTCACACTCCGCATCCAGATCAAACGCCACGACGGCAAACGCCTCCTCCTCAGCCCCGATGGCCACGACCTACTCGCTACGCTCTCACCGAACGGCCGCCCCGTCCCTCGCGCCCACCTCGTCAACGCCCTCGGCCAGGCCTTCGCGTGGCGGAACACCCTTATGCAGACCGGGCAAACAGTGAAAGAGCTTGCCCCAACGGTGGGGGTGGAACGGACCCGGATTAACGAGTTGCTTCGACTTACACAGCTCAGCCCGAGAATCCTCAAAGCATTACTCACGGGGGCTCTCGATACCCGTATTTCCCTCGACGAACTCATCGCGGCTGCCGACCGCCTCGATTGGCAGGTCCAGGCAGTCCATCTTGGGCTCGTAAGCAACCCTGAAGAATGAACAAAGCCAGGGCAAGCGGACAGCCCCCCAGCTTCGAGCGATTTGGGGCAGAAGAAAAATTTGACCCCACTCAAATCCGCCCCCAGAGATTTTTTGCCCATGTCGGGCAATTTTCGGGTCTCTGGGCCGTCTCTCCGCCTCAGCCTTTCCCAAATCCCCGCCTCCCACACGGCAGAACGGCCAAAAACGAAAAACGGGAGACTTCCTCTCGGAGAGTCTCCCGTGAACGCACGGGTGTCAGGAGTCGAACCTGAAACCTCCTGATCCGTAGTCAGGTGCTCTATCCAATTGAGCTACACCCGCGTCAGGGAGGGAAGGGTAAGCCGGGTGGGTCGCCTCGGCAAGTACGATCGGCCTTCCAGATGCCGCCGCGGCTCGCTCGGCCGAAACGCCACACGCCTCGGCCGGCACAGGCCTGCCCGGCGGGCACCCGAGAACGAACGCGATGCCACGGCGAAAACCGCCACGGAAAGCATGCACGCTCGCAATCCCGCCCCAGGGGGAGCGGTGGCATCGGGGTAATGAGCCAGATGACGTGGTCAGGCGGAGCGGGGGGGGGCCGGCGGCTGGCAGAGGCGTACCGGCGGGGGGCTTGATTCTGGCCGGCACGCCGCGATACTTCTCTTCCTGCCAGCTCCCGTCCTGTCCGGCCCGGCCGGGGTCAGGGCCGAGAGGGCAGGGTTGCAGCGGCGGGCCGAGAGGCCTCGACGCACGTCGACGAACGATCGAACGAGAGAAGAAGGAAGGTTCCGCAGGCATGGCCAACTCAAAGTCCGCCGAGAAGCGCATCCGTCAGAACGCCAAGCGGCGTGCGATCAACATCTGGCGTCTCCGCCGTCTCCGCGGCTCCATCAAAGACTTCCTGGGCAAGATCGCCCACGGCTCCGTCGAGGACGCCGACACCGCCTTCCGCGCCGCCTGTAAGACCATCGACCGCTCCGCGGCCAAGGGCGTGATCCACAAGAACCAGGCCGCCCGCCGTAAGAGCCGCCTCAGCGCCACCATGAAGGCCAAGAAGCAGGGCGCCGTCGGCAAGCTCTCCTGAGCCGCCGCGTCACAACTCGATCATCCTCGACGCAAGCCCGGTGTACGCCGGGCTTGTGTGTTTTTGGGGAGAGGCGTGGGGCGTGGGGCGTGAGGCGTGAGGCGTGAGGCGTCGGGCGTCTGTCGCTGGAGTTGATCCGAAAGCGCACAGCGGCTTGAGATCGCCCATCAAACCGTCATGCCACCGACGCCTCACGCCCCACGCCTCACGCCCGACGTCCGACGTCCGACGCCTCGTATCTCATGCACGCCCATCCGCGTTCCGTATACTCTCCTCCCATGCCCGGCGGGAGCACGCGAACCCAGGACCCCTCGACCCGCGGCAACGCCCGCACCGTCCCCGCCCACACCGGCGGCGAATACTGGCGGCTCTCCACACGCCCGCTCCACATCCTCGTCTTCCTCCTGCCGATGCTCGTCCTCTACGAGGTCGGCGCGGCCCTCTGCGCCCCCAGCCGCATCGCCGCCGAGTCGCTCATGCGCGAGCTCTT
The DNA here is from genome assembly GCA_964652945.1 of uncultured Phycisphaeraceae bacterium. Taxonomy (GTDB): domain Bacteria; phylum Planctomycetota; class Phycisphaerae; order Phycisphaerales; family UBA1924; genus CAZZDW01. The sequence goes on along the minus strand of CAZZDW010000025.1, from coordinate 15,627 downwards.
CGAGATGTTCGGCGCCTCGGCCCTCTTCGCCCCGCCCATCGCGCTGGTCACGATCCTGCTCGTGTGGCACGTCCTCATCCGCGACCGCTGGCGGATCCACGCGCACGTCCTGCCGGGGATGCTGATCGAATCGGTCGCGTGGGCGCTTCCGCTGGTCGTCCTCTCGGCCGCGCTGGGCAAAGCGATGGGCTCGAGCGCCCACACCGCCCTGCACGCGGGCGGCCTCGGCTTCCCCGCCCTCGCCGCGGCCGACCTGCACGACCTGCCGTGGCAGGCACGGCTCACCGTCGCCGTCGGCGCGGGGCTCTACGAAGAGATGCTCTTCCGCCTCGTCGGCATCGCCTTCCTGCACTTTATCATCAAGGACCTGCTCGGGGCCGGCGAAAAACGGGCCAACATCCTCGCCGTCGCCGGGGCCGCGCTGGCCTTCGCGATGTACCACGGGCTCACGCAGCCGGGCTTCACCTGGACGCTCGACGGCCTCGCCCACGCCGTCGACTGGCGGCTGGCGATCTTCACCTTCGTCGGCGGGTTCTACCTCGGGGCCGTCTACGTCACACGCGGCTTCGGCATCGTCGTCGCTACCCACTGCCTCTTCGACGTCGTCGCGCTCTTCCTGTGAAAAGGCAAGAGGCACCAAGGCGCCGAGGCATCAAGCTTGACGCTCTTCTATGAGACGCGAAGCGTGAGCGAGCGTCGGAGCGCTCGACCAGTTCCTGTTGATTCTGTGGAGCGGCGATCGGTCTGAGAACGCAGAGTACGCGGAGGAAAGCGGAGAACGCAGAGATTGGACATTGAACACAGAGGTCACGGAGAAACACGGAGACCAAGACACATTGAACGAGCCATGCCTTCTCTGTGTCACTCCGTGACCTTTGTGTTCCAAATGGTTTTCTCCGCGGCTTCGCTCTTCTCCGCCCCTCCGCGTTCTCGGATATTCAGTCTTCGTCATCACCAAGCGCATCGTCGCGTTCGTCGATCCATGCCGCCTGGATCGCTTCGAGGATGCGTTCGTTGACGGGGTGTTTCGGGTCGGCCGCAAACCCCGGCAGCTTTTCCACCATCTCGCGGAGTTGCGTGAAGCGCAGCGTGACCGGATCGACGCCGGGGTGCCGCTCGCAGAGCGCCTCGGCGATCCGATCGACCTCCAGCCAGCCGAATGTGTTGGGCAGAGCCATCGGTTCTCGTTTGTATCTTTGGCAGCTCGGCTACCTAGTGGTGCGGCACTTCCTTCACCGCGTTCCGGTTCCACGACGGCACGCGCACCACGATCTCCTCGCCCTTGTTATCCAGGATCTCGCACTGGCAGCTCAGCCGGCTGTTGCGCTGCAGGCCCGGGGCCTCCTCGACGCGGTCCTCCTCGGCCTCGGTCGCCTCGGCCAGGCGGTTCATGCCCTTTTCGATATAGACGTGGCAGGTGGAGCAGGCGACGACCCCGCCGCAGGCGTGCTCGATGTTGATGTCGTTGCACAGCGCCGCGTCGAGCACGTGCTGGCCCTTGGCGGCCATGACGACCTGCTCGGCCTCGTGATTCTCCGCGATGTCCGGGTCTTCCAGGATGAACCGCACCGGCACGGTGCAGAGCTTGGGATCGACCTTTTCTCCGAGATGCCCCATATCGAACTCCTATCTGCGTCGGGGAGTGCTGAGTCGTATTCTGCTGAGATTCAGACTCATTCTAGAATGATAAATCGGCGACGACTCAAATTATGGATATTGCAAGGGGGCTCCAGCCGTGGCACAGGCATCCCGCCTGTGTCCGTACGACTCCAGAGAACCTGCACAGGCGGGACGCTGCTCTGTTGAGATCATCTGTCTTTGGTGGCACCGGTCGGGGGGGCCAGACCGGTGCGTGGGCGAGCCTGAAATTCTGCGCCCAGGCTCGGCTCGGAGAGCCGAGCTACCAGGATTTCAACAGAGCAGCGGGACGCCTGTGCCACGGTTCACTTCGGGACAGGGACTCGTTCGGCATCTGGCGGTTGCCTCGGGCGTTCTGGGACCTCGCGCATGCCTTGCCACGCACCCCTACCATCCACGTCTATGCCCACCCCGCCCGCGCCGAGCACGCCCCCTGAGCCCGCCAAGCCCGCCGAGCGTCCGATCGTCCTCTCCGTCGTGGCCCCCGCGCACAACGAAGAGGGAAACATCGAGGCCCTCGTCAGCGAGGTCGGCCGGGCGCTCTCACAGCTCGCAGGCAATGGGGGGGGAGCGGTGGGTGAGTTCATCGTCGTCGACGACGGCTCGACCGACTCGACCCGCGCCCGTGTCCAGTCGCTCATGCCCGGCCGTCCGTGGCTCCGCTGCGTCGCGATGACCCAGACCCCGCCCGGCAAGGGTGGCGGCCAGTCCGCGGCGTTCCACGCCGGCGTCCGCGCCGCACGCGGCCGGCTCATCGCCACGCTCGACGCCGACCTGCAGAACGACCCCGCCGACCTCCCCGCGATGCTCGACCTGCTCGAAAAAACCCGCGCCGACATGGTGCAGGGGGACCGCTCGCACGCCCGCCGCGACAGCGCGGTGCGCCGCGTGGGATCGATCGTCGGCCGAAAGTTCCGTCTGTGGCTGCTCGGCGATTCGATCCGCGACACCGGGTGCTCGTTGCGGGTGATGAAGCGGGAGATCGCCCTGCAACTGCCGCTCGAGTTCAAGGGCGTGCACCGCTTCATCCCGGTGACGGCCCGCCACCTCGGCTACACCGTTGTCGAGATGAAGGTCAACCACCGCCCGCGCACGGCCGGCGAGACCAAATACGGCATGGGCATCACCAAGCGCGCCATCCCCGGCCTGCTCGACCTGCTCGCCGTCCGCTGGATGAGATCACGCCGCCGTCCGGTCGCCAGCGCCGAAGTCGTTGAAGTATCCGGGGCGGCACGCGCTGACTCGCAACGGCCCGAGATCGTCGTGCCGCAGCGGGGGGGCGGCGGGGTGACGGGGGAACAGGCAGAGGTCATCGCACAGGGAGAGCCCGCTTGAGCAAACGCGGCCTCAAGGGCCTGAAATGGGAGCCGATCGCGGCGATGGTCGCGCTGCTCCTCCTGGGCGTCTGGATCGTCGTCGGCCCGAGCGCCCCGCACACCCTCCGCCCGGGCGCACAGACCGGCCCGTTCAGCCTCCCCGGTCTCCGCGGCGAGATCGAGGCCGTCCCCGTCGCGGGCACGCCCGCCTCCCCCGGCGACTACGACTTCCGCGTCCTCTACCGCGACGGCACGGCGACCGACGTCATCTCACGCGACGAGTTCATCGGGTTCTTCGGGCAGGACGCCTACGACACCGTCACCAAGGCCGTCGGCAACACCGCCTTCCGCGCGCTCAACATCACCTCGTGGGGCGGCGTCGTCTGGGTCTGCGTCGGCTTCCTCGGCCAGGGGGCCTTCTTCGGTCGCATGTTCATCCAATGGCTCGCCAGCGAGAAGAAAAAGCAATCGGTCATTCCCGAGGCCTTCTGGTGGCTCTCGCTCTTCGGCGGTGTCACCCTCTTCGCCTACTTCGCCTGGCGTCAGGACATCGTCGGCGTCCTCGGCCAGACCTCGGGCGTCGTCATCTACGCGCGGAACATCCGGCTCATCCACAAGCAGGCCAAACGCGCCCAGCGCCAGGCCGAACGCGAGCGGCTGTCCCAGGAAGCAAGCGAGTCCGCCCCTTCGATCATCGAAGACCCCGCGCCGGAACCGACGAACCTGAAGGCGTGAGGCGTGGGGCGTGGGGCGTCGGTGGCATGACAGAAAGACAGGCGTGGGGCGTAGGGCGTAAGGCGTCTGTGGCTGGAGTTGATACGAGGGCGCTTCGCGGCCTGACGTTTCCCATCAAACCGTCATGCCACCGACGCCTCACGCCCGACGCCTGACGCCTGTCTTTGGTCTCACGCCCCACGCCTTCTCCGCGTACCCTTCTCCGATGCGCGTACTCCTCGATGAACAGGTATTGGACGTCGCCGAGCCGACGATCGCGACGGCCCTCGCCGCCGCCCGCGACCAGGCCGAGCGCAAGGGCCGGGTGATCGTCGAGGCGACGCTCGACGGCGTGCCCATCCCCACCGAGCAGCTCGAAGCCGTTCCTTCCTCCCCCGCATCGGGCGGGGCGTCCGTGCAGGGCGAGGTTCGGTTTGTCTCGGCCGAGCCGCGGGCCCTGGTGAAGGTGACCTGGCACGACGTCGCCGAGGCCCTCCGCCAGGCCGAGCAGGACCAGGCCAAGGCGGCCGAGCTGCTGCAGATGGGCAAGCTCGAGCAGGCGATGGGGCATCTGGCCTCGTCGCTGGGGGTGTGGGAGAACGTCCGCCAGGCCGTCCTCAACGGGGCGGCCCTGGTCGGCATCGACCTCGAAGCCGTGGTGATCGAGAAGGATTCACCCCAAGGGGAAAGGGCAGGGGGGGCGTCCATGAGTGTGGGCGAGCGGGTCGCCGGGCTCGCCGGGCAGCTTCAGCACGTCAAACGCCACATCCAATCGCAGGACTGGTCTTCGCTGGCCGATACGTTGGAGTACGAGCTGACCGACGAGGCCCGTCTGTGGCAGCGTGTGCTGACGCAGATGGCCGAGGCGATCCCGCCCGCGGAATAAACCGTCGTTTCCCGCGTTAGAGGGGGAGGTTTATCGGGCAGGCTCAGAACTGGTTCGTGCCGTTGCACGAATCGGGTTGTCCGTTGGCAGGAGAGCGGGCGGGAGGGACGGGAGACGGCGTTGAGCGTTTCGCACTCATCTTCGGGCTTGGGGGGGAGCGGGTTCGGGGGGGATGGGTTCGGCGGGACGAACCTGCCGCCCCCACCGCCGCCGCCCCCAGCGCCCTCGACGCACCGGCACTCGGCCAAGATCGACGCGATGATGGAGGAGGCCAGCAGGGCGCTCGTCGGTTGGCGGTATTTCGAGTGTCAACGGCTGTGCGAGGATGCGCTGGGCAAGGCCCACTCCGTGCGCGACTACGACCGCATGGCCCGCGTGCTCATGCCCCTGCAGGAGAGCCGGCGGCTGATCCGCCAGCTCGCGGTCGACGCCGGGAGCAAAAAGGGCGGCGGGCACGTGACGCTGGTCGAATCGTCCCTGCCGGAGAAGGCGATCGAGCCGGGGTGTTACCTGGTGACCCCGCCGCGGGTCGGCGTGGACGGCAGGACGCTCCGCGAGGGAGCGGCCAAGCGCGAGGTGCCGGTGATGGTGCTGGTGCGCGAGCCGACGACGCGCGACGGGATGTGGCCCCTGGTCGCGGTCGGGCCGGTGACGGTGCGGACGAAGGTGACGCCCCCCGGCGAGGGGGAATGGCTGGAAAAAGACGTGAGGCCGTCGGTGAAGTGGTTCGAGCGAGCGGCCGAGTCGCTCGGCGACGCGGCGATCATCGGCGCGATGGAGGCCGTCGCGGCCGCGGGCGGCGGGGGCAGCGCGGCCGTCGCGGTCGACATGCTCATGGACCGGCTCACCACCATCCCCGACCACGAGAAGCTGCACCAGCGGCTGCAGGAGGCGTGCCGGGCGGCGCTGCTCGAGCCCCGCCCGACCCGGCGGCCGAAGAAAGTCGTCGAAGCGGACGACGAAGACGACGACGAGTGACGGATAAGCAGTTGCTTGAACCACCGAGAACACGGAGTGCACAGAGATTCGCACTCAGATCAACGTCTTCTGAGGTTCAGTTGTTTCTTAGATTGTCTTTCTCTGTGCTCTCCGTGCGCTCCGTGGTTCAAACCCATGCTTGCGTTTGATGAAAATGTCACCGGCAGTCGCGGTAGTCGGAGTGATGATGGTGGTGGTAGTGCGGGCGCGGGCCGTAGTCGTACCGGCCGTAGATGTGGTAGTCGTAGGTGTCGTACTCGTAGCGTGTGTACGGCCCGCCGTAGCTGCTGGAGCCGTCGGAGGCGCGCCGGTCGGCGCGTTCGTTCTGGTCGCCGATGAGCAGGCCGCCCACGCCGCCGATGATCGCGCCGGCGGCGGCGCCCTCGCCCATGTTGCCGCCGAGGCTCCCCAGGCCCATGCCGGCCAGCGCGCCGATCGCGGCGCCGCTGAGCGCGCCCTGCCCGGCGTTGTTGCACCCGGCAAGGCCGAAGGCTGACCCCGCCATCACACCGGCGGCGGCGAGTCCCCGGGCGCGTCGGCCGAGCGTTGATCCATGAACATGGGCGAACATATCGGACTCCTTCCTCGAACGAGCGACCGCGGGCTGCGTGTCCACGCGTATTTCTACGTTCGGATCCCGCCGAAGGGTCGTTTCAGCCGCGGCAGGGTCTCATGGGTATACCGCCGCCGGGCGTGCGGGCTGACACGATCGTGTTTATGGAACGTTCGCCTTGTGCGTGAAAGAGGTGTTTTGCCGATTTCAGGCTGACCCACGCACCGGTCTGGAGACCGGTGCCACCAAAGACATGTTCAGTTCCAGTGGCACCCTTTGGGCATCTCGACCTGGCGCTGCGGCTCGGCCTGCTTGAGCATTTTGCCGAGGCTGCCCAGCTCCTTGCGCACGATCTTGGCGCGGTCGGCCGCGTCTTCGGCGGCCAGGAGGCTGTAGCGGGCCTCCGAATCCACCGGGAACTGCAGCATGATGATCTCGAGCAGCACGCTGGTGGGGACGCGGTCCTCGCGGAGATGAGCCGCGATGGCGGAGGCGTCCTTGAGGGCGCTCAGCGGCTCGTGCTCGAGCATGTCCGCCAGGTCCTCGCGGTACCCCGAGAGCACGTCCTCGTCGATGGAATCGACGCCGACGGGCTCGAGATAGGCGGTGCGGTACAGGCGGCCTTCTTCGGCGGGCGTCTCGGCGAGGATCTTGGCGCGGCAGACGCCCTGCAGGGCGATGTTGTAGCGGCCTTCGGGGAGCGCGTGGTGCTGGATGATCTGCCCGACGCAGACGATCGGGCGGATCGGCGGGCGGCCGTGGTATTCCTTGGTCCAGGGGCCCTTGGGCCCGCCCTCGAAGACGGCCATCGCGATCTGCCCGGGGCCGTCGAGGGCGTCGGAGACCATCTGGCGGTACCGCGGCTCGAAGACGTGCAAGGGCAGGATCCCGTGCGGCATCAGCGAAGCGGTCGAGAGCGGAAACAGCGGCATGGGCCTGCCGAAGTTCACGCGGATCGTGGTCTCGGAGGACATGAGGGATGGTAGGAAAGGCCGAAGGCCATTGGCCATTGGCCGCAAAGGCGTTAACATCCTGCCAACCACGCGGTGAGGAAGTCGAAGATGTCCTGGACGGTGACGCCGTTGACGTTGTTGAAGTCGGCGGATGGATTGCCGGCGAGCCAAGCAGTAAGGAAATCGAAGATGTCTTGAACGGTGACACCGTTGACGCCGTTGAAGTCGGCGGGGCAAAGAACAGTAAAATGGCGATAGTCGCTTGAGTAACAATCGAGTTCATTTGGACATCCGAATACTTCCCATGTATATAATCCCGGCGTAAGTTCCTGACCCTCGGGTATGGTAAATGAAAATCCCGAGATGTGATTGTATGTTACTGGGAAGGCGTCTATGTCGGTTTCTGGATCGCCTTTGAAAATATTGATACCGTAAAAAATACTATTTGTTGTAGTGTCAGACCACGTGAATGTAGGCCTTGAGGTAGTTATCATGGCATCGGCTGCGGGAGCGACATGAACAGGCTGAAGGTTTCCTGCAATTTTGAAGTTTATTGTGGCAGGATCGATCGCCCACCCGAGCATATCAAGCACATCGAAGTCGGCTCGCGTTGCTTTCGCCAAGAGAGCATCGGGAGATTCGTCTCCGCTTGGGTCCATAAGACCGATAGGTTCGGCAGGAGTCAATCTCGAAGCGGCACGAAAATGTGAGGCATCAAAGCCATCGCCGCCTGTGCGGGCGCCTCTTGACATGAGAAATGTGGATGGGCCGCCGGCTGCCGCATTAATACGAGTTGCGAGGGACGCTTCAACTGTGGGTCGGAGTTCTCTCGGAACTGTCAAAAAATCATTCGCAGAGATAGGAAACTCACTGTCGGCAAAGCGATAAACGTCCATCAGTGTGACAAATGGCGGGAGAGGATCTATCTCTGCCGCAGTAATGTAACCAAGCAGGTGTAATGTTTCGTGGGCCACAACAGCGTCAAATCTCGTACGACCCGCCGGTACTTTTCCGGGCCAAAACTGCCACTTCAATTTAGCATTTTCCGGCCGGAATCGGATACGTGTTTCATCGTTGTTGGGACCGGCGGGATTGAAGAGGAGCTGTTGCGCCTGCGCGTACGTCAATACGCATACAGAAACATCTTGTGAGGTTGCATCATCAGGATCCCAGCGAAAGGAGACCTGCTGTTGCGGCAAGGATTCATACACCGCAACTTCCGCCGCCGGTTCACTCGCGTCCGAAGCAGTATTTTCAAGACGATTTCGAACGGTTTGCCAAGTATACGCTCGTTCCGGCAGACTCGGCTTCCCTGAACTGGCAACAGCCATCGGATTATCTGGGTCTTCCCACCGTATGGGTACAGGGACGGTCGCTATAGAGTTGGTAAGCGTGTTTTCCAAGAAGTTCTTTACCCGATCGAGCGCTTCCAACATCGACGCTACTCGTGGTTGCCCCAACACTGTTTCTGCTTGTTGTTGATCGACTTGAAAGTCGATTGTAACTTGTCCATCTGACGGAGACGGTAGTACGAATGAACCGATGGCGAACAACGTTCCAAGTACCATGTGCCGCCCTCGATTTTTGGACGGAGAACTGAACGTGCCATCATTGTTTCCTTTTTGTTGGACGACTCGGATGCGTTGGCACAATCCGCACCTACAGACTGTTGGCCGTCCAGTAACGTACAATCTCCTATCGTCGATGTCTATGAGTTTCCATTATTCTTCTATCGTCTTTCCAAATCAGGTGATTTGCTTGGCCCTATTTAGGTGTGTGGGCATGACTGAACTTTGCGTTAAATCGAGACTCACGCCAGCGGGTCCGGCCTGAAGAGCTTGGTGTCGAGTCCCCAGATGCGGTCGGTGAAGTTGCCGTTGAGGGACTCGCCGCGCTGCTCGTCGGGGTTGAGCGCGCTGAGATCGGGGCGTGCGGCGGCGAGGGCCATGGTGGTCTTGGCGTCGAGATTGTCGAGGAGCGAGACGAGGATGGCCTCTGGCGTGGCGGGGATCTTGGCCGCGCCGAACTCGGGGACGCCGTGGTGCGAGAGGATGATGTGCTGGAGCACCAGCACGAGGTTGGGCGGCAGGCGCAGGCCGTGCGTGGTCATGACCTGCTGGGCCTTGTCGTGCAGCATGATCGCGCCGTCGACGATGTGGCCGATGAGCTCGCCGCGGTCGGAGTAGGAGAAGGAGCGGTCGTAGACGAGCTCGCGCGTCTTGCCGAGGTCGTGCAGGAAGAGGCCGAGCATGACGATGTCGCGGTTGATGCGCGGGTAGAGGGGGCAGACGCGGCTCGCGAGGTTGACGAGGTTGAGCGTGTGCTCGAGCAGGCCGCCGAGGTAGGCGTGGTGCATCGCCTTGGCCGCGGGGGCGGCTTTGAAGGCGTCCATGAGCAGGTCGTCGGCGAGGTAGACCTCGGCGAGGGCGCGGGCGGCGGGGTGTTCGAGGGTGTTGAGCAGGCCGCGGAGCTCGTCGAACATCTCCTCGGGCGCTCGGGCCGAGCAGGGGATCAGCTCGCGGAGGAGTTCGGGGTGGGCGTCGATGGGCTCAATGGTCTTGATGATGAGCTGCAGCTCGCCCTGGTAGGCCTGGGTCTCGGCGGTGATGGCGACGAAGCCGTCGGTCGGCAGGCGGCGGTAGTCCTGCTCGGAGATCGACCACATCCGCGCGGGGACGGAGCCCGTCTTGTCGCCGATGAGGCACTTGAGGAACGGCTTGCCCTGCTGGGTCCGGCCGAGTTGGCAGTTGGCGACGCTGTACGAGCCCGAGACGAACTCGCTGATCGCAAACTCACGGATGTACCGCCTGCGCGGCCCGGCCTGGATGGTCGACATGCATGGCTCCTTCAACGCTCATCGTAGGCTTTTTTCGGAGAACGCGGAGGTGCGGAGGAAGGCGGAGGACGCAGAGGAGAGGATTTTTTTGAACACGGAGGTTACGGAGGATCACGGAGAAAGGCATGGACCGAACACGAAGATCGCGGAGCCGCGAAGAACGGCATGAAACTGGGTGCATTCCTTCGAGCCTTCGCGGCCTTCGCGTTCAACACTGTCTTTGTATTTGCTCCGCGTTCTCCGCGTTCTCCGCGTTCTCCGAAGGCTGGCCGTACCATTGCGGCGATGGCGAAGAAGCGCATCCTGCACGACAAGTTTTTCAAGCAGGCCAAGGCCGAGGGGTACGCCGCTCGCTCGGCGTACAAGCTCAAGCAGATCCAGGAGAAACGCCGTCTGCTGCGCGCGGGCGACTGGGTGCTGGATCTCGGGTGTGCGCCGGGTTCGTGGCTGCAAGTAGCGGGCGAGATCGTCGCGGGCGCGGGGGGCAAGGGGAGGGCGGGGAGGGTGGTGGGGATCGACCTGCAGGAGGTCGAGGTCGAGCTGCCGCCGAGCGCGAAGGCGTTCGTGCGCGACGCCTTCGAGGTCGAGCCGATCGAGCTGCTCCGGCTCGTCAACGGCGAGGGAGAGGGGGGGACGCCGGCCGCGGAGCTGCGCCGGTTCGACGCGATGATCAGCGACATGGCCCCGAGCACGGAAGGGGACGCGGGGGACCACTTCCGCTCGGCCGAGCTGTGCCGGCGGGTGCTCTCGCTCACGCCGTTGCTGTTGAAAGCCGGCGGCAACCTGGTGATGAAGATCTTCGAGGGGGCCGAGTACCCGGCGGTGCTCAAGGAGACCGCGGCCCTCTTCAAGGAGAGCAAGGGGATCAAGCCGGAGGCGACGCGCTCGGTCTCGAAAGAGATGTTCATCGTCGCCAAGGGATACACAGGACCGATCGTGCCGGTCGAGGATGAGCCCGACGAGGGCCGCGCGTGACGTTCCTCGCGCCGGCGGCCGGTCTGATCGCGGTGGGGCTGGCCGTGCCGGCGCTGCTGGCGATGTACTTCCTCAAGCTCCGCCGGCGGCCGGTGCGGGTCAGCTCGACGCTGCTCTGGCAGAGCGCCGTGCAGGACCTCGAGGTCAACACGCCGTGGCGCTGGCTGAAGGCGTCGCTGCTGTTGCTGCTGCACCTGCTGCTGGTCGGCGCGCTGTGCGCGGCGATCGGGCGGCCGGTGCTCGACAACGCCTGGAACGGCGACGACGCCTCGCGCATCATCCTGGCGATCGACTGCTCGGCCTCGATGGGAGCGACGCTCGGTGACAACGACGAAGACGGCCATGCGAGAACGCGGCTCGACGAGGCCAAGAGCCGCGCGATCGAGCTGATCGACTCGCTTGCGCGGTCGCCGGGTGGCCTCACCGGCGCACGGCCGAAGATCATGGTCGTGGCCGTGGCGGGCGAGGGCGCGGGCGGGGCGCGGATCGTCGGCGGCTTCACCTCGAGCACGGGCGCGGCACGCGACGCCGTCAACGCGATCACGCAGACCGATCGGCCGAACGTGGGGCGCGACGGAGCGCGGGACGGAGGCGGGGAGGGCGGCCTCGGGATGTTGAGCGACATCGTGCGGGCGCAGACGGCGGACCTGCGCGAAGAGCCGCTGGCCGGCGCCGATGGAGACGGCGCGGGCCACGCGGCGAGCACTCACCTCGTCGTCCTCACCGACGGCGGTCTCTTCGACGGCGTGGCGCACCCGGTCGCGGCGTTTCCCGACGGCGTGCGGACGACGGTGCTGGAAGTGCCGGGTGCGGAACAGCAGAGCACGCGAGAACGAGCCGGCAACGTCGGCATCGCCGCGTTGAGCGCGAGGCGCGAGTACGACAACCCGGCGCTGGTGCGCGTCTTCGCACGCCTGGTGGGCGACGCGCCTCAGGCGGTGCGCGTGCTTGTGGAGTGCCGTGTCGACGGCGAGCTGGCGCGGACGAAATCCGTCGAGCTGCCCGGGGCCGATCCGAACGACGCCGAGCGGCGTCTCGGCGAGGCGGGCGTGACGTTCGAGCTGACGATGGGCGTGGTCGGCGCGTCGCCCAAGCTCGTGACGGTGCGCGTGGTCGGGGAGGCAGGTGGTCTACTGGCGGCGGACGATTCGGCGTCGTTGGTGATGTCGCCGGCGGTGAAGCCGCGGGTCTTGGTGGTGACGGGCGGCGAGGACGCCCGCGCCAACGTGTTTCTGATGGGCGTGCTCGAGGCGATGGACCTCGGCTCGCTCCGCGTGGTGGACGCGGCGGCGTACGCCACGATGTTGGCCGGCGCGGCGGCCGACGCCGACGAACGCCGAGCGCGGGCCATCGCGTACGACCTGGTGATCTTTGATCGTGTTGAAGACGATGAGGGTGCGCCGATCGTGGTGCCGCGTGGCGTGCCGACGATCTCGTTCGGCGCGGCCGCGGGCTTGCCGGGCGTGCACGTTGCAAGGACCGATGATCGCACCGGGCGCGTGGCGACGTGGAAGCGATCGCACCCGGCGATGCAGGGCGTGTCGCTCGATGACGTTGTCGTGCGCGGCGTGCCGCGGGTGATCGTCGGCGACGACGCCGAACGGCAGGGCGTCCGCAACATCGAGACGCTGGCGACGATCGCGTCGCCGGGCACGAGCGCGGCGGGACCGATGGTTGTCGCGTGTCAGTACGCCGGCGCGCGCCGCCTCGTCGTCGCCTGCGGCCTCGACCTGGCGACGACCAACTGGGGGACGCTCGTCTCGATGCCGATCTTCGTCGCCGGGGCGACCGACTACCTCACCCAGCGCGCCGAGGCCGACGCCGGGCGGTTCTTCACCACGGCCCAGGCGGTGACGGTGAACGCGACCGATTCGGACGACGCCGGCGCAACGCTCGAAGGACCGATCGGCGCGGCGGAAGACCAGCGCGTCACGCTCACCACGACCGTCCGCGGCGGCGTCGCCAACTTCGGTATCGTCGATCGCGTCGGCGTGTACCGTGTTGCGGGCGACGGCGTATCGCCGGCCGATGCGATCGTCGCGGCGAATCTGGTGAATGAACGCGAGAGCGACCTGCGGTCTCGGCCGATCATGAGCCGGTTACAAGGAACGATGGTCGAGCATCATGGGGATGTCAGGGGTGAAAGCCGCGGGGCGTTGGGGGGGGAGCCCCACGGTTCTCAAGGGCTCGGCCGCAAGGAGCTCTGGCCGTGGCTCGTCGGCGCGGCGGTCGTGCTCATGTGCGTCGAGTGGATGGTGTACGCTTGGCGGCTGCGGGTCTGAATCGCCGATAGACCATACCAACACCGGCAGATTCGCACGGAGGAGTCACGGACGATGCACAGCGCCACGTATCTCAACGCCGCCCGCCTGCTCGCTCTTTGCGGCGGGCTCGCCTGCACGCTCGCCGCCTTTCCCGCGTCGGCGCAAGACAGCACGATCGCCGAACCCGCGCAGATTGAGACGAATGAACGCCGCGGGGACGTGGGGGGAGAGCCCCGTGAGAGCGACGTTGGAAGTCTTTCGCTCTCGGCCGTCGGCTGGTTCGAGCACACCTTCCGCACCGACATCGACGACGACGGCGCAAGCGCCGACGGCGATGTCGCGGTCTCGCGCGTCGGCACGGGGCTCACGCTCTCGGGGGCGATTGGTGAACAGACCCGCTGGTTTGTGCCGTTGACGTGGGAATATTCGAGCTACGACTTCAACGACGCGGGCGGCCTGGTCAACGCGGCGGCTTCGACCGAGCCCTTTGAAGACGGGCACATCTTCACGCTCACGCCGTCGGTGGCGTACATCATCGACCAGCGCTGGTCCGTCCGCGGCGGGGTCCTCCTCGAATCGGCCTTCGAGCCGGGCGCGGACTTCGGCGATTCGCTCACCTTCGGCGGGCTCGTCGCCGCCCGGTACAACTTCAGCAAGGAGTTCGCGCTCACCTTCGGCGTCGCCGCCAAGAGCCGGCTCGAGGACAGTGCCCTCGTCATCCCGATCATCGGGGCCGAGTGGACCATCAACGAGCAGCTCCGCCTGAGCGGCGGCGGGGGCAACGGCCCCGGTTCACGCGGGCCGGGGATCGCGTTGTACTACGCCGCGACGGAGAGCCTCACGCTTTCCTTCGGCGGCTCGTACGAGTTCCGCGAGTTCCGACTCGAAGAACGAACCGACGACGCCTCCGAGGGCGTCTTCTCCGACCAGCGCGTCAACCTGCTCATGGGCGTCGAGTGGCGAGCGACCGAGAGCATCTCCGTCGGCCTGACGGGGGGCGTGAGCGTCTGGCAGGAGTACGAGTTTGAAAATAGTGAAGGCGATACGGTGCACGAAGTGAATGGCGACCCGACCGGTCTGCTCGGCGTGAATATTTCTGTGCGATTCTGATGTTTGCTCTGTGAGAGGGGTTGCACCCCTCTCACACTCTCCCCGCTTCGAACCGCAAAGGAGCACCCACGGACGCGGGCTTTGATGCGCTGGTACACGAACGGCGAACTTGAGCAACGTGAAGGCCCGGCTCGGTGAGCGAACGCCGGGGCGACACGCCCCGGCCCACTTTCCAAGTATGTTTTCACGCGTGCGTGCCTTCAAGCCGGGCCGGCGCTTGAGGCCATTGCAAAAAAACCTCAGTAGACGCTCGCTCACGCTTCGCGTCTCGTAGAAAGATGCAACCGGGCGCTAGAGCAGCGGGTTTTTCGCTCCCTGCACATACTCCCGCGTCGGGCTGAGGTTCGGCTGGATATTCGCGTAGACGTCGCTGTACAGCTCGGCCTCGACGTCGGGGGCTTCGGCGCTTTCGGCGAACTCCACCGCGTCGCGCACTTCTTCCTTCACCGACTTCTGCAGGTCGATGAACTGCTCCTCGCTGAGGCACCCCCGGCCGCCCCCCCCCGCTTGGTCCTTTGGATCCATCAGGTATTTGGCCAGTAGATCGAGCGAGTCTTTCTGTTTGACCTTGTCGACCTCGTCCTTGGTGCGGTACTTCTGCGGGTCGCTCATCGAGTGGCCCTGATACCGGTACGTCTGCAGGTCGACGAAGCCCGGCTTCTGCCGCTCGCGGCACTCGTCCGCGAACGGCTTGAACCGGTCGTACAGCTTCAGCAGGTCCATCGCGTCGTCTTCGCTGATTTTGAGCCCGTCGATGCCGTAGGCCGCGGGCTTGGCGAGCAGGTTGTGGGCCATCGTGGTGCCGCGGTCGATCGAGGTGCCCATCGAGTAGCGGTTGTTCTCGACGATGTAGATCACAGGGATCGACCACAGCCCGGCGAGGTTCATCGCCTCGTGCAGCGCGCCCTGATTCAACGCGCCGTCGCCGAGGTAGCACAGCGCGACTCGCTTCTTATCGGTGGTCTTCATGACCTCGCGCTGGTACTTGCACGCGAAGGCCAGCCCCGCGCCCAGCGGCGTCTGCGCCCCGACGATGCCGTGCCCGCCGAAGAGGTTGTTGGGCCTGTCGAACATGTGCATCGACCCGCCCTTGCCCTTGGCGCACCCGGCGGCCTTGCCGAACATCTCGGCCATGCACGCGCGGGCCGACATGCCGCGAGCGAGCGCGTGCCCGTGGTCGCGGTAGGCCGTGATGACCGGGTCGTCGTGCGTCACCGCGCCGATGGTGCCGACGGCGCAGGCCTCCTGGCCGATATAGAGGTGGCAGAAGCCGCCGATCTTGGCCTGCTGGTAGGCCTGGGCGCAGCGGACCTCGAACTCGCGGATCAGCAGCATGTCACGCAGCCACTGGATGAGCTGCTGGTCGGAGAGCTTTTCCGACGGGCGGCCCCCCCCTCCGCCCCC
>CAZZDW010000024.1:0-38814 GCA_964652945.1 uncultured Phycisphaeraceae bacterium | reverse complement strand
CAGATCGCTGGAAACGCAACGATCCCCCGCCGCCAACACCCTGACCTGCGCTTCATGTACCGCTCACCCCCGGTGTGATACAAAATCTCCAAAATTATGAACCGGCGTTGAACCGCCGGCCGGATTGGCGCACTTCACGGAGCGAGACGATTCATGCAGAGCGATGGCCATGACAACACGAACACGCCGGGGGCACCCGGTAGCGAGAGCCGGGCGTCCGTGCCGGACGGGTTGGCTCGGGCCCTGAGCGAGCTCTCGGGGCCGCAGCTGGGCGCGCACGAGCGGTCACAGCTCGACGAGGCGGTCCTTTCGGCGGTGCGGGACGAGTTTGCGGCACGCCGTCGGCGCCGGATGACCCACGCGTGGGGGAGGCGGGCCGGCGCCGTGGCCGCGATCGCGGGGCTCGCGCTGGTCGTGGTCGTCGCCTGGCCCGGCGGGAGCACGCCTCCAGGACAGCGGCTCGCGCGGGATCCGGCCGATCTGAACGCCGACGGGGTGGTCGACATCCTCGACGTCTACGCCTTGGCCAAGGCCGTCGATCGCTCGTATCCACCGGCGGCCGTTTGCGACGTGAACGCCGACGGAACGATCGATCGGCTGGACGTCGACGCGCTGGCGGGGCGGGTTGTCCGGCTCGATAACGCCGGCTCGCCACGCGGCGGTGGTCGGCTGGGGGACGCGTTATGAACACCAAGGCCTGCACGCTGTGTGCGGTGATCTCGGTCGTGATCGGCCTTGTGGCGGTGCTCCTCGGCGCGGGCAGAGCGCCGGCCGACGCGGACGCGCCGGAACGAGCCGCGGTTGCTTCGACAGAGGAAGCGGTGGCGGAGGTGGGGGGGGCGGTGTTCTTCGCCGTCGACGTGTACATCGAGGCCGGGGCATCGGCGCTGGGTGCGTACCAGGTGCTCATCGAGCCGGCGGCGGACGCGCACGCGAGCCTGAAGGTCGTGGGTGTCGAGGGCAGCGATCCCACGCACGACGGTGGCTCGGCGGCGTACGCCGAGCCGCCGTTTTACGACCCGGCGGCGATGATGCGGGAGCGCGTCGTCATCGCCGCGCTGAGCACGCGGGCCAAGGGCGAGCTGCCGAGCGGCCGTGTCCGCGTGGCGCGCGTGCACTACATGCTGGAAGAAGCCGCGATCGACGCGGATGGTGACGCGGCGGCGTTGCTGTGTGCCGAGCTGCAAGCCGCGGGGGACGAGCGCGGCGAGCGGATCGGCGGCGCGCGCGTTGCGATTGAGGCCATAAGCGTCGGCCGTAGCGATGGGAACGGGAACAGAGCCGATCAAGCGGATCAAGGAGACACGCCGTGAGATACAAGTGCGCGTGGGTTGTGGGCGTTGCGGTGTTCGTGGTTGCGGGTGCGCTCGCGTTTGTCGGGTGCGAGAACCGGCACGCGGGGTACCCCGGCACGGATTACCAATCGAGCGATCCCAGGCCGGTGATGAGCGAAAGAGCGATCGGCTTTGACCCGGCCCTGGAACCCGGCATCGCCGGCAATAACGTGCCGCGGGGACATTCACCCGTTGGCACTGGGCACAACTCGCTCGGGCTGACGGATAGTCTTGCCGAGGGAGATTTTTATAGATATTCTCGCGAAGGTCTCAATGGCTTCGATTCAGAGAAAGAAGAACTCTGGATCATCCCGCGTGGGACGAGGGCAGCGTCGGCGTCTGCGCCGTCTTCACCAAGTCCGTGGCTTTTTCGCAAGCAATGGACAGCGCTCACGCTCGACAACGAAGCGGAGATCGTGCCGCCGTCTCTCCGCAGGGTCGTCCTTCCCCGTACCGGTTGCCTGGTCACGACGATCGACGACGATTATGTGCCGATGCCGCTGGAGCACACGGAGGTGCGCGGGTCGATCGTCGCCAACATCGCGGCCGTCGACGTCGAGCAGCGGTTCCGCAACCCCTACTCGAGCAAGATCGAGGCGGTGTACGTCTTCCCGCTCCCCGACGACGCGGCCGTCAGCGGCTTTGTCATGACCATCGGCGATCGGCGCATCCGCGGCATCATCCGTGAGCGTGAAGAGGCTGCACGGATCTACGCGAACGCGCGTGCCGCGGGGCGCACCGCCAGCCTGCTGACGCAGGAACGCCCCAACATCTTCACGCAGAGCGTCGCCAACATCGAGCCGGGCAGGGCTGTTGACGTGAACATCACCTACTTCCACACGCTCGCCTACCGCGACGGCTGGTACGAGTTCGTCTTCCCCATGGTGGTCGGCCCGCGCTACAACCCGGCCGGCACGGCGGACGGCGTCGGAGCGGTCGGGCATACCACTGCCGACGCGAGCGGCACGGGCGCCGAGGTCCGGTACCTCGCGCCCAATGAGCGCAGCGGGCACGACATCTCGCTCACGCTCGATATCGACGCCGGCGTAGAGATCGACGAGATCGCATGCCCCAGCCATCGCGTCGACATCGACCGCGGCCTGCGGCGCACACGCAACACGCGGAGCCGCGCCAGCGTCTCGATCGCCCGCGGCGACACGATCCCCAACAAGGACTTTGTCCTCCGCTACCGCGTCGCCGGTTCAGAGGTCCGCTCAGCGCTGCTGGCGCAGGCGGACACGGGCGCACAGGGCGCGAGCGGCGGGTACTTCACGCTCATGCTCGTCCCGCCGCGTGAGATGACGCGACTCGCCCGCGTGCCGATGGAGCTGGTCTTTGTGCTGGACTGTTCCGGCAGCATGTCGGGCGGGCCGCTCGATCAGGCCAAGGCGGCGGTCTGCGAGGCCCTCGACATGATGGACGAGCGCGACGCCTTCCAGATCATCCGGTTCTCGGAGTCCGCCTCGGCGATGGGCGCGAGTTCGCTACCCGCGACCGCCGAGAACGTCCGCCGCGGCAAGCGGTACGTCGGCTCGCTGGCCGACGGCGGCGGCACCGAGATGATCGAGGGCGTCCGCGCGGCTCTCAACACACGCCCCGATCCCGAGCGGCTCCGCTTTGTCGTCTTTCTCACCGATGGGTTCATCGGCAACGAGGCCGACATCCTGGGCGAGGTGCACCGCCTCATCGGCAACTCACGGGTCTTTTCGTTCGGCGTCGGCAGCTCGCCCAACCGTTTCCTGCTGGACCGCATGGCCAAGATCGGCCGCGGCTCGGTCGCGTACCTCGGCCTCCATGACGACGGCGGCGAGGTGATGCGCCGTTTCTTCACCGCCGCCCGCCATCCCGCGCTCACCGATATCTCGATCGACTGGGGCGCGATGGCCGCCTGCGAGGTGTTCCCCGGCACCGGGCCCGTCGCGGTGGGCGACGTCGAGCGCGTCGGGCGATTCGATGTAGGTTCGGTCGTCGCCGATCTCTTTGTCGGACGGCCCGTCGTACTCAGCGGGCGCTTCGAGGGGATGGTCTCGTCGCTGCCGGAGAGCGTGCGGGTCCGCGCCCGGATCGGCGGCAGCGAGCGCGTCATCGATGTGCCCGTGAGCCGTGTGAGTGATGCGCTGGCGGCCTCGGTGATGCAGAAAATCTGGGCGCGCCAGAAGATCCTCGCGATGAACGAGTGGTCGATCCTGCCCGGATGGGCGCACCTGGCCCAGGACGTCCGCGACGTGGCGCTCCGCTATGGGCTCATGTCGGCGTACACGGCGTTTGTTGCGGTGGATTCGGCGACAGCGACCGCCGGCAGATTCGGGACCAGCGTCAACGTCGGCGTGCCGGTCCCCGAAGGCGTGCGGTACGATACGACGGTGGAGCCGACGCCGCGGGGCGAGATGGGCGTGTGGCGGCGGGAATAACGAGTAGCTTGGTCATTCCTGCTCCACCTGGTGTACTTCGCATCGCCATAGAATCCGGCCAAACCCAGCGACACCAACACCACCGCCTGGCGGCAATACTTCTACGCCACACGCAACGGTGTTAGGGGCATCGATATCCAAGCGTTTATTGCGAGGCGGTCAACGTGTTAGCTGAAGGTGCTCGCCAGCCGGGACCAGGATATCGAAGACCTGCTGGCTATGCGGCTGCGTCAAGACGATGTGGAGTTTGTGGCCGCGTACCTCGATTCGCTCAAGAGCAAGGGCACGCGTTCCAGGTCGGCAACGCGCTCCGCAACCTGATCATGACCGGCCGAGTCACATCACGAAAAGTCAGCGGCGCCAATCGCCATGTCGTCCAGTTGGCCGCGGCGTAGCGGACTCACGAACTCATGTCGTTCTCTGGCCGTGGCAGCATGAGAGGTACAATCCCGGCTTTGCCGCAAAGGTGGCACGAGCGAGGGAGGGGGCATCATGCTGCTTTCAGCCCAGAACATCTCGAAGACCCACGGCGTGCGGCTGCTGTTCGCTGATGTCTCGCTCAGCATCGCCGAGGGCGAGCGCGTCGGCCTCATCGGCGCAAACGGCTCCGGCAAGAGCACGCTCCTCAAGATCCTCGCCGGCGAAGAAACGCCCGACAGCGGCGGCGTCATGTCCAGGAAGGGTGCGCAGATCGTCTACGTGTCGCAGCAGGACGTCTTTGATGAAGGGCTCACCGCGCGTCAGATCGCCGTGCGTGTGGCGATGGACGCGAGCGGCGTGCACGATGAGCACGAGGCCGAGACGCTCGCGGGCGTTCTTCTGGATCGCCTCGGCTTTGACGAGCGGCACGCCGGTGCGCGGGCGGACGGCCTCTCGGGGGGCTGGCGCAAGCGGCTCGCCTTCGTCCGCGCTCTCGCAAGCTGCGGCGGCGAGCCCGACCTGCTGCTGCTCGACGAGCCGACCAATCATCTCGACCTCGAAGGTATCCGCGGCCTCGAAGAGTTGCTCAAGCCGTCCGTTCGGCGGGGCGCGCTCAGCGTGGTCGTCGTGACGCACGACCGCGCGTTCCTCGAGAACATCGCGACGCGCGTCGTCGAGCTGGGCAGTGCGTACCCGCAGGGGACGCTCGATGTCGACGGCGGGTACGGCGAGTTTCTCAGGCGGCGTGGGGAGGTTCTGTCCGCTCAGGCCAAAGCGGAGCAGGCGCTGGCGAACCAGGTGCGGCGTGACCTGGCGTGGCTGTCGCGCGGGCCGCAGGGAAGAGGGACCAAGGCGAAGGGCCGCATCAACGCCAGCCACGAGCGGATCGCGGATCTGAGCGAACTGAAGACCCGCAACGCCGCGGCGACGGCCGCAAGGGCGCGTGTCGATTTCAACGCGACGGGCCGGAAGACGCGCAAGTTCATCGAGGCGATCGGGATCACCAAAGGCTTCGGCGGTCCGGCGCGCACGCTCTTCAAGGACCTGGACCTCGAGCTCGGCGCGGGCGATTGCCTCGGGCTGCTCGGGCCGAACGGCAGCGGCAAGACCACGCTGATCCGCGTGCTCACCGGCGAGATCCGGCCCGACGCGGGGACGGTGAAGCTGTCGGATCCGTCGCCGCGTGTGGTGGTGTTCAGTCAGCACCGGCGCGAGTTTGCGCCCGGCACGCTGCTGCGCGGGGCGCTCTGCGAGCGGGGCGACCAGGTGCGGTTCCGCGGCGAGGCGATGCACATCACCGCGTGGTCGCGGCGGTTCCTCTTCCGCGATGCACAGCTCGAGCAGCCGATCGGCTCCCTCAGCGGCGGCGAACTGGCGCGCGTGCACATCGCCCGCATCATGCTCGAGCCGGCCGACGTGCTCGTGCTCGACGAGCCCACCAACGACCTGGACATCCCCACGCTCGAAGTCATGGAAGAATCGCTGGACGATTTTCCCGGGGCGCTGGTCCTGGTGACGCATGACCGCGCGATGCTCGAACGGCTCGCGACGCGGGTGCTCTCGATCGACGGCCGCGGCGGGGCGCGCCTGGTGGCGAGCGTTGATCAAGCGCTGGCCGCGCAGCGCGTGGCGCAGACGACCGTGGACGCGGCGGCGCCTTCTCCCGCGCACTCAACCGCATCGACCGGGGCGGACGGAAACGGCGGCCGGACGAAGGCGTCCAGGAAGAAGCTGAGCTATCTCGAGCAGCGCGAATACGATGCAATGGAGTCGAAGATCCTGTCGGCCGAAGCGGCGGCGGCCGACGCCGAAGCCGCGCTCGCCGAGCCGGACGTGGCCGGCGATCATCAGAAGATGGCCGCGGCGTGCCGAGCGCTGGAAGCCGCGCATGCGGATGTCGCGGCCTTGTATGCACGCTGGGAAGAACTGGAACGGAAGATCAAGGATGCCGCAGGATAACATGCATGCCCGCACCTGATGCGGATCGAGCATGCGCCTCATGCACGCGATTTTCGAGATCGCCGCCGAGTGTTTCGTGAGTAATGGCGGTTACCAGTCGTGCTGGGCGAGCGGATCAGGCAGGGCCTCGCCGATGCTTGATGAGACTTAAGGGATGACGTGGGATGCATGCATCGGCACGGTGCCAGAGCTCGCCGGCGGTCGTTGCTCACGAAACCTTCGCGGATCAAAGTTTTTCCGCGGCATGCTTGACTTTCATAGGTTGTCGTGACAAACTTGCCCCACGATGAAACGGCACGAGTTCGCCATCCTGTCGAGCGGCCAACGCCATGCGAGTTGGAATCCCACTGCGGACCGGCTTGATATAGGTGTTGATTATCCGCCGCACCGGATGCTGAACGATTGGGCCTGAAGTCGCCCGGCGTCGGCAGCGGGTCTCGCAAGCCGATGCATCATCGCCTCCCATGAGTCGCGCGTCGTCTTGTTCCGCTTGAACGTCGGCGGTAGCCGTGCGCTAGCACGTAGGTGCAAGTGTGTGCGAGCCGGAAGCAAGCCGGGCGCGATTGCTGCGCGCGGCAATGAGCGATAAGCAATACGAGACCAACAGATCGGCATACAAGTGGATGCAGGCACGCCGGCCATAACCCGGTGACCCCTTCACGGGGTGCCCACTGCAGGTTCGAATCCTGCCCGATCTATTTCGATACCTAAAGATACGTGTTTTATCCAAAAATATAAAAATTGACCGTACTTCGTAACCCCAAAAGCCAATGACGCATGGAAGAACCTCGGAACGCGACTCGGCGAGTTGGCATGGCTTTCGCAAGAGCACTCATCGTCATCAACGAAAGGAGACGCACGATGGCACGCACCAGTCTGTATACATCACGCCGTCGCCTGAGCCTACGTGAGATCCATCTCGCGTATAGGGCTGATCGCTGGTTGAACACATATAAGTTTCCGTTCGGCTGCGCGGAGGTCAGCGTCTTCGTGCATCCATTCGTTATGGCTCGCCGTCCGGCGACGCGTCGTCCGTGGACGCCGCGCGTTTCGCTACCGCGGGTTCTGCCGGCGGGTCATGACGTGTTGCGTTAGCTCATGTGGTTAGAGCACCGAGCTCATCACTCGGCGGTCGCCGGTTCGACTCCGGCACGCACACCAAGGTAGGCCGGAAGGCCCGGGGTTCGAATCCCCGTCAGACTCAAGGTCTGGTTGATTCACCGGTGAGTCGAGGGCTCACTAACCGCACGTCGGCGGCCGACCCCGAAACGATTCAGCGCTCCGCGCCGGATCGCAGCGGGAAGGCAACGGCGGTGCAGCCTGCGGGTCGGCGGATACCGCCGCCTCGAACGTCGCTGCGTCTTCGCATGAGGGCTGTTCTCTTGGACTCGGCTCCGCCGTGTTCTGAGAAGCAGACGACCGCGAGCGGCCCGGCGGCGCAAGAGACGGCTCAAACCGGCCCCCGTTGCACAGCCGGGCGGACGTGCCGCGCGGAAGCTCTCGGCTCGCATTGACAGTGATTGTTCCAGTTTGCGCCTCATGCACCAACGAAAGGAGCTCAGCCATGAGGAAGACCGTCCGTATCCGTAAGCACGAACTCGGCCTGTGGTTCCGCCACGGCGACCTTGTCCGCGTCCTCGAGCCCGGCGTCCACGCCGTGTGGAACATCCCGTTCCGCGGCGGTCACGCCGTCGAGGTCGTGGACACGCTGCAGCCGCGCTTCGAGCACGAGCGTCTCGATGCGCTCGTGCGCGACAAGCTGCTCGCCGAGCGTCTCACCGTCGTTGACCTCAACGACGAGGAGCGTGCGCTCGTGTGGGCCGACGGACGGCTGAACGCCATCCTCGGCCCAGGCACGTACGCCTACTGGAGCGCCCCGGCGAAGATCGTGGTCGAGCGGTACAACGTCAACGACGTCCGCTTCGAGCACCCTCGCATCGAGTCGATCCTCAACTTCCCCGGCGGCGTGAGGTACTTCGACGGCGTCCGCGCCGAGTCGCACGAGCGCGTCATGCTCTTCCGAGACGGCAAGCTCATCGAGCAGCTCGGCCCAGGCCACTTCATCTTCTGGAGGGGCGGGCCGAAGGTGACGTGGAAGGCGGTCGATCTGCGCGAGCAGGTCGCCGACATCCAGGGCCAGGAGATCATGACGGCCGACAAGGTCACGCTGCGCATCAACCTCGTCGTCACGCACCGCGTCGCCGATCCGGCGAAGGCGGTTACCGAGGTCGCGGACTGGGCGCAGGCTCTGTACCGCGAGGCGCAGCTCGAGCTGCGTGCCGCGATCGGCGGGCGGAGCCTGGACAAGCTGCTCGCCGACAAGGACGAGGTGGGCAACGAGATCAAGAACCGTCTCTCGCCGCGTGCGGCGGCGTTCGGCGTCGCGGTCTCGGGCGTCGGCCTGCGCGACATCATCCTCCCCGGGGACATGAAGATGATCCTCAACGAGGTGATCGTCGCGCAGAAGCAGGCCGAGGCCAACCTCATCCGCCGTCGTGAGGAGACCGCGGCGGCCCGCAGCCAGGCGAACACCGCGAAGGTTCTCGCGGAGAACCCGGTGCTCGCCCGCATGAAGGAACTCGAGGCCCTGCAGGAGATCCTCAAGGGCGTCGACGCGACCTTCGTGCTCGGCTCGGGCGACTTGAGCGAGCAGATCGGGAGCTTGATCCGTCAGGATCGCGCGAAGGTGTAAAGCGTTCCCGTTCGTGAAAACGGGCGGGACGCATTCGAACGTAGGTGGCCTTGTCGCTCAGACGGGGTGGAAGGGGGGCGGGGACGCTTGATGGTGGACGTAGCTCAATCGGTGGAGCACCGGAATGTGAGTCCGGGGGAGGGGGGGGCTGAGGGTTCGAGTCCCTCCGTTCACCCTTGATTTGATGCTGCTTACAGCGTTCCTGGAATCGGCGCGACGCTCACGACGCCGTCGCTGGCAATCACGGCGTCAACGCCGAAGGCGCGCAGGACCTCCAGATTGGTCCGCGTGTGCTCGCTGATCGACGCCGCGGCGTACCGCCCGCCCGCGAGCAGCGCCAGCGGCACCATCAACTGATCGGCCAGGTGCTCGCCGACGGGGGCGGTCGAGTCGAGGTACGCCAGCGCCTCTTCGGCGAGCGCGTGGGCGACCTGTTCGGCAGACTTGCCGCGTTCGCCGAAGCCGGTGACGACCTCGGTGATGTGCGCGAACTCGAGCTTGACGTACGCCGCGTTGCCCGGCCCAACCGGCGAGGGCACCATGAAGACCCGTACCTCGTCGCGCCTGAGCCCGAGCCGATCGCGCAGGACCGCGGCCTCGCGCTCGCCGATGCTCTCGTGCAGCGCCGAGACCAACGCGACCGCGCGACACGAGATGGCTGCGCCTCGCTCCATGAGTTCGAGCAGAAGGGCGCGGTTCCGGTGAACCGGCTCGATCTCGACCACGACGCGTCCGCCGCCGGCTGGGTAGAAGCCGTGGCGTTCGAGCATGAGATTGATCTTCACGCCGGTCCGCTGCATAATCGGCACGAGCGTGTGCGTCAGAAACTCGAAGCACGGTGCGGCCTTGTTGTGCGTGCCCCCCTCGACGATGACGCGCGACGGTCCATCGGCGATGAGCAACGCCGGCATGATCGCCTGGAGCACCAGCGTGGTGCTCCCCGCGGTGCCGATCGTGAACGCGTATTCGCCCGAGCGGACACGCCCCGGTGAGAACGCGAGCCGATCGGAGCCGAGCTGTGCGCCCTTGACACTCGCCTTGCAGATCTGCGCCGCCGCGAGCACGCACGCCAGGTGCTGACGCATCAGCCCCGGGCGTGCGCGGCTTGCGCGGATCTTCTCGATCCGGAACGGCTTGCCGGTCGCCATCGACAGCGCCAGGGCGCTGCGGAGGATCTGGCCGCCGCCTTCACCGATCGACCCGTCGAGACGGACAAAGGATGTGGTTGAGCCGCTTTCCATTGGGAGCACTCAGTCGTCGGCCTTGTCGCCGTCCTTGATGACGAAGCGTGCGTCGAGCCGTGCGACCTCGCTCGCGAGGCCGGCCTTCTTCACGCTCGCCAGCACCTCATCGAAGTCCTTGTACGCGTCTGGCGCCTCGTCGACCGGGTAGTTGCGGCAGTTGGTCAGGATGTCGCGCTGCTCGAACGACTCGTTGACACGCCGTTGATCGAGCGTCCGTTCCGCGGCCTTGCGCCCGAGGCGACGTCCCGCGCCATGGTTCACGCTAAAGCACGAGAGCGACGCGCCCTCGTCGGCGACCATCACGGCCGAGCCCGCCTGCGGGTTGCCCGGCAGAAGGATCGGGTGCCCGGTCGACTCGAACGGCGTGCCGACAAGGCCCGGGTGCCCAGCGGGGAAGGCGCGCGTCGCGCCCTTGCGGTGCACCCATTCGGTCTTCCCGTTGATCGGCTCGGGACGTGCGATGTTGTGGCTGATGAAGTAGACGAGGCGGCCCGTGATGTTGGGGAAGACCTCCTGGAAGGCTTCGAGGATGAGCGCGTTGATGAGCAGGTGGTTGACGGTCGCGAAGTTGGCGCCGAGGGCCATGTCGTCGAGGTACGCGTCGGCCTCGGGCGTGCCGAGGGGCGCGTGGACGAGCTGGCGATCGCCGCCGGGCAGCGCGATGTTCCACTTGGCAAAGTGCGTTTCCAATGCACGGAACTGTCCCGCGGCCAGGTCGTGACCGAAGCCGCGTGAGCCGCAGTGCGAGAGGAAGGCGACCTTGCCGTCTTCGAGCCCGAACACTTCCGCGGCCTGCCTCGCCCGATCGGACTCGCCGACGCGGACGATCTCGCACTCGCCGAAGTGGTTCCCGCCGCCGTACGAGCCGAGCTGGCGCATCTTGGTCGGGAAGCGCTCGAAGGTGCGGGCATCGCGCAGAAGAACTTCCAGCCGTTCGCGGAGCGCGTCGGCCGTGTCGTCGTGCCCGACGTGGAACGAGTCCTCGCAGCGCTGCGCCCACTCCGGCGGGATGCCGAGTTCCTTGCAGACGGCTTCGGACGCTCCCTCGGTGACGATCTTCCTGCCGAGCGTCGCGTCGACGTAGCGGCCCTTGCGTGCGTGCCGCTGCCCACGGCCTGCGCCCGTCGGCGTGCGCTCGCCGATCGCGTCGATCAGCTCGCGCCGCGTCCGCTTGTCGCTCACCGCGCCCTCACGCAGGTCGAGCTGGAGCAGGCTCATGCTGCACTTGATGTCGACGCCGACCGGCCCCGGGTAGATGTGCGTCGGGCTCGCCATGACGCAGCCGACCGGCGTGCCGTAGCCGACGTGCGCGTCGGGGTTGAGCACGAGGTGCGAGACGCCCGGCGCGGTCGCCGAGTTGATGGTCTGCCGGAGGCACCCCTCGTCGAACGTCCGACGGATCGCCTCGGTCCCGATAACGGTGACCGGCTTCTGATCGTTGGGGAGCGGCAGGATCGCCGTCGCCTCGCCGGTCTCGATGAACTGCTGGGTCGGTTGCGTGGTCTGCTCGGCCATGATGAATGCTCCAAAGCGGAATCGTGTCCTTCGTCCGCACAAGCCCTGTATGCAGACGGCATGCCAGTTGAGACGACCCGTGCAAAGCGATCAGGAAGAGGGTTGGATCGGGCGGCAAAGCCGGATTTTATCTTACAGGATAATTGAGTATACTTCTGTCTATGTCTCGCAAAGAGCCTCCTCGCTGTGTCGTGATCGGATTCGTCGGCACCAACCTCGACGCCGGCATCACCGCCAAGCGCTGGGAGCGCTGGCGGCCGACGCTCTCGCTCTGCCAGCAGGACGACCTGCTCATCAGCCGCATGGAGCTCCTCTACCCGCGCAACGGCATGAAGACCGCCGACCAGCTCGCCGAGGACATCCGCCAGGTCTCGCCGGAGACGGAGGTGAACCTGCACCTCGTCGACCCGCGCGACCCGTGGGACTTCGAGGAGGTCTACGCCGCGCTGCACGACTTCGCCGCGGCGTATCCATTTGATACTGACAATGAAGAGTACCTCGTCCACATCACCACCGGCACCCACGTCGCGCAGATCTGCCTCTTCCTCCTCACCGAGACACGGCGGTTCCCGGCCAAGCTCGTGCAGACGAGCCCGAAGTACCGCACGGCCGACCCGGTCGGCGATTACAAGGTGATCGATCTGGACTTGTCGAAGTACGACTCGATCGCCGCCCGGTTCGAGCGAGAGCTGACGGACAACATCGCCGGGCTGAAGTCGGGGATCGCCACGCGCAACGCCGCGTTCAACCGGTTGATCGAAGAGATCGAGCACGTCGCGGTTCACGCCGTCGACCCGATCCTCCTTGTAGGGCCGACCGGCGCGGGCAAGAGCCAACTGGCTCGCCGTATTTATGAACTCCGCAAGCACCGCCGCAGCGTGCAGGGGAGCTTCGTCGAGGTCAACTGCGCCACGCTCCGCGGCGACATGGCGATGTCCACGCTCTTCGGGCACACCAAGGGCGCCTACACCGGCGCGGCCGGCGAACGCGCGGGGCTGCTGCGTGCGGCGGACAAGGGCGTGCTCTTCCTCGACGAGATCGGCGAACTCGGCCTCGACGAGCAGGCGATGCTGCTGCGGGCGCTCGAAGAGAAGCGTTTCCTGCCGGTCGGCGCGGATGTTGAAGTGCGGAGCGACTTCCAGCTCATCGCCGGCACCAACCGCGACCTGCAAGGACGCGTCGCCGAGGGGAAGTTCCGCGACGACCTGCTGGCGCGGATCAACCTGTGGACGTTCTGCCTGCCGGCGTTGCGTGAACGCCGCGAGGACATCGCGCCGAATCTGGAGTACGAACTCGAGCAGTTCGCCAAACGCACGGGACGCACCGTGCGGTTCAACACCGAGGCCCGCACGGCGTATCTCACGTTCGCGACCTCCGACGAGGGCGTGTGGCCGGGCAACTTCCGCGACCTCTCGGCGAGCGTGACGCGCATGGCGACGCTCGCGCCCGGCGGCAGGATCAACGAGCACACCGTGGACACCGAGATCCGGCGGCTTCGCAACGCGTGGAGCGCACCATTGCCTACTTTGTCCGCGGCCTCGGCCGCCCGTCGAGAGCCGGGTGCATCAACTGGAACGGGCGATGACGATCCGTGCGCATCACTGCTCGGCTCAAACGCTACGGCTCAGCTCGACCGCTTCGATCACGCCCAGCTCGCCGAGGTGCTCCGCGTCTGCCGCGAGAGCCGAACGCTCTCCGAGGCCGGCCGCACGCTCTTTGCCGTCTCCCGCACCCGCAAGTCCAGCGGCAACGACGCCGACCGGCTCCGCAAATACCTCGCACGCTTCGGGCTGACCTGGGAACAGGTCTCCCGATGAGCAGTTTACGTCCGCGCAGCGCTGTGCAGGCGGCGACGCCGGATATCGGTTTCGATGAGAACAAGTCGATCACCAGTCGTGCTGTGCGAGCTGGAGCTGGGCCCAGTCTCGCCAGCGTTGGGTTTCGCCGCGGAGGGCGATCTCGCGGAGCAGCTCGCGGGTCGACGGCGTCGCGTCGCCGATGCTGGCGGTATCGAGCGATGACCCGCGTGCGGAACTCATTGAGCCGCTTGTTGAGTCGAGCGGCGAGACGCCGCCGCGTGTTTCGCGGAGGCGGAGCCGGGCGAGCGCCTGCATCGTCGGTATGTGGCCGGGATAGACCTCCAAAGCAGTTGCGTATTCGGCGAGCGCGTCCTCCACGCGGCCGGCGCGTTCGAGGGTGAGCGCGAGGTTCATCCGCGGGTCGGGGTGGCCGGGCATGAGCCGGCGGGCCCACTCGAACTCGCCCGCGGCTTCGTACAGCTTGTCCTGCTGGAGATAGATCACGCCGAGGTTGTTGTGCGCGGGGCCGTGGTACAGATCGGCGATGAGCGCGCGGATCAGCAGCTCTTCGGCCTCGCCGGGCTTGGTGTTCATCAGGTCGGCGGCTTCGAGCGTGAGCCGCTGCGCTTCGGCCGGGTCGCGTGCGACGTTCGCGTCGCGCTCGTACGGGCTGCGCGTGTGCGAACTCGACGACGAACAGCCGGCGTTGATCGCGGAGAACATGAGCACGACGCAGGCCGCTGAAGCGATCACTCTACGAGATGTGAACACAAGATACACTGCATAAAAACGGTTCATCGGCGTTGTTCTCCGGGCGTGGTGATCGCGAGTGTTTCGAGTGAGAGCACGGCCCTGATGGGCAGGTCCTCGCCGGGCGTGACCTTGGCGTCGCGGTCGCGGGCGATGTCGATCGTGGTCAGCCGCCAGCCTGGCCGGCGGCGGGCGAAGGCGTCGATGAACGCGCCCAGCCGCGGGAGCGTGAGATCCTGCAGCACGAGGGAGGCCCGCGCGCAGCGGAGCATGGCGTCGGTGCGCTGACCGTCAGCAGTCAGAATCGGTGACCCGCTGCTTCCCGTCGCGCCGAGGTCCGGCACGAGGCTTTCGAGCGTGGTGGAGGGCAAGCCTACTTCGGCGAGCGTCTGGCTGACGGCTTCGGCGAGCCCTTCGTCGGTTGATGCCGGTGATGCGAGCGGGCCGCCTGCGTGCTTGAGCGCCTGCAACTCGCGGAGGCCGCCAGCGATCACGCGGCATTCGTGGACTTTGTCTTGCGATGCCGAGCGTGCGGCGACATAGCGGTCGGCGTTGTAGACGAGCGCCGAGCCCGCGAGCCCGATGGTCGCGCACCAGAGTGTGACGAGGCCGGCGTTCATCGCGCAGTCTCCTTATTACTACCGGTATTGTGCAATGAGTTCTCTTTGGCGCGGCGGAGCGTGAGCACGACGCGCGTGACGGAGCCCGAGGCGTTCAGCCGCGGCTCGTCGAGCGTCCAGCCGTCGGGCGGCGTGAGCTGGCGAAGGAACTCCGCCGGATCGCCCTCGACGGAGACCGAGAGCGTCGCCTCGCCGCCGTTTGCGCCCGAGACGCCGAGCGTCTGCGGCGTAGCGGACGCCGAAGTCGGCCACGACCGGAGCACGCTGAGCAGCGCCGGGATCGCGTCGGCCGTAGCTTGGGGATCGCGCATCGCAGTGCGCAGCGCCCGGGCCTGCGCGAGCTCACGCTCGAGCGTTCGCTGGTCGGTGACGCCGCTCTCGGCCGCGTGGGAGAGGAGCGAAGCGGACTGCGCATCGACCGCGTCGGCGAGCGACGCGGCGTGCTCGGCCCGCCGATGCAGCCCGGCGCTAAGAAGCCCCGCCGCCGCGAGCACCGCCGCCATGCCGAGCAGGTGGCGCAGCGCACGAGCACGGCGGATGGCGCGAGGTTCGAACATTCCAACCAGCACGTTCAGCCGCATCGGCTCTAACTGCTCGAGCCGCTCGTCAAGAGGCGGGATCGAGGCTGGGCTCAGTGTGCGCGTGGCCGATGAGAGTTCGGCCAGCGCCTCGCGACGCACGGCGACCGCGAGCACCTTATTAGAGCCGTTGTTTGTCGCATCGAGACGTATGCCCACCGCATGCAGGTCTTCCATCGGCGTGGGCACGTCGTCCTGCATCGCCGCACAGAGGCCCGGCGGCAGCGGCGCCGCACGCTGCGATGAGAGAGCGCGGCCCATCGGCGCATTCAGCAGCGACCAGTAGAACCGATCGGCCGGCCACGTGACAGTCTCACTTGTGTCACCCTGCACCGATGGAATGGTTGTCGTGCTCATCGCTTCGCTCCTTCGTCGGTGCGGAGCGAGAGCGTCCGGCGGTTGCCGGCCGAGTCGCGGATCACCACGCCCTCGGCGCTCACCTCTTCGAGGATCGGCGACGTGCGCGACGCGGATCGCCGACGAGCATGCTGTTCAGCCGACGCCTGCGCCTCGATCGGCTCGCCGACGCGGACGATCAGGATGCAATCGGCGTCGGGGTCGTACAGAGCCGCACGAAGATCGGCTGGTTGCGCATCACGATCCTCCAGTCCGAGCACCGCGAGCAACTGGTACTTGATCGGTGGGGGGGGCGGCGGGGGGCGTTCCGGCTCCGGTGTTGGCGGAGGAGGCGGCGGGGGTGGGGGGGCGACCCACAGCGGCGCACGGAATGGTTCTAAATCGAGCGACGCAACACGAACATCGGCGGGCTTGTCAGTTGCAGACTCAAGATCGAGCGCTGGAACGCTCGACGCGATATCCGGCAGCGGCTTGAACGCCCACCACGCGCACGCACCGAGCGCGAGCGTTCCGAGAAGAATCGCCGCGCGTGAAGAGCCGCGGGTCATAGCTCCTCCTCCACGGCTTCGATTGCGCGGGTGATCTCTGCGCGGCTCGTGACGCCGCTGCGCACCAAGGTCGCTCCCGCATCGCGCAGGCTCACCATGCCCTTGCGCTGCGCAACGTCTTTGATGACCGACGCCGAAGCCCGCTCCGTCACCAGCTCGCGCAGCTCGGCGTCCATCACGAGCAGCTCGAAGACGCCGAGCCGCCCCTTGTAGCCGCTCTCCAGGCATCCTTCGCACCCGCGGCCGCAGCACGCCGCATGCGTGCGCCGCACCAGCCGCTGCGCGAGCACCGCCAAGAGCGACGACGAGACCAGGAACGGCTCGATCCCCAGGTCGAGCAGGCGCGCGACGGCGCTCGCCGCGTCGTTGGTGTGCAGCGTCGACAACACCAGGTGACCGGTGAGCGAGGCTTGTACGGCGATGCGTGCGGTCTCCTCATCGCGGATCTCGCCGACCATGATGACGTCGGGGTCCTGCCGCAGGATGTGCCGCAGACCCGCGGCGAAGGTCACGCCCTTCTTCGGATCGACCTGCGTCTGGCTGACGGCAAGTCCACGGCCGACGTTATGCCCGCTCCCGGATTCGCCAGATAGGTCGTATTCGACGGGGTCTTCGACGGTCATAATGTTAAGTTCACAGCCGTGTGCGGAGCGGCCGGCGTTGCTCTCGCTCACCCACGCGAGCGTCGCGTAGAGCGTCGTCGTCTTGCCCGAGCCGGTGGGCCCGGTGGAGAGGACGATGCCGCTGGTGCGGCTGGCCTGCTCGAGATACCGCCGCTCGATCTCTTTCGGCATGCCGAGCGATTCGAAGGAGAGCAGGTGCGACGAGCGCGACGGGTCGAGCAACCGCAGCACGACGCGCTCGCCGAAGGTGCTCGGGATGGTGCTGACGCGCAGGTCCACGCGCCGCGTGGACGAGCTTCCCTTGGCGAGGCCGACGGTGATCGCCGCGCGGCCGTCCTGCGGCGTGCGGCGCTCGGCGACGTCGAGCCGCGCCATCACCTTGATGCGCGTCGTCACCGCGGAGGCGAGCGAGGCGGGCAGCTCGCGCACGGTGCGGAGCGTGCCGTCGGCGCGGTAGCGGACGAGCGTGCGGTCGCGCATCGGCTGCACGTGCACGTCGCTCGCGCCGTGCCGCAGCGCCTCGAAGAGGATGAGATCGACCAGCCGCACGGACGGCGCCTTGCCCTGCGTGTTGAGCACGTCCCCCTCGGCCGCGCGCACCGCGGCATCGAGATCGGTCTCCAGGTCGGCCGAACCCTCGACGCTGATGACGGCGTCCTCGCCCCGCGGCAGGCCGCCGTCGGCATCGCGCTGAGCACGCTGCTTGGCGAGTTCGTACGCCGCGTCGATCGATGCCGCGAGTTCTTCGGCGTCGCGTACCTGTGTGTGGACTCGCCGGCCGAGACGCACGCCGACATTGAAGGCGACCAGCGGGTTGGTGCGCTCGGCGACGAGCAGCGTCTCGCAAGGCGCGCCATCCTTTCTATATACGCCGCCGCTGAGCACGAGGTGGCGGCGTGCGAACTCGTGATCGATCCGCGCTAAAAACTCATCACTCGGCGCGTCAACAACTTGCTGTACTGGGAGTGAATGTGCTGGCGTCATCGGCAGTGGCGCAACGACGACCGGTCCGGCTCCGGCCATCTCCTGGGCTGCCGGGGAAGGTAGGGGGGGTGGGGGGGGCGGCGGGGTCATCGGATGATCCTCGGCTCGACCTCGGGCCAGCCGTCGTCGATGCGTGGATCGAGGCCGCGCATGTCGCGGCCGCTGAGATGTTTGAGCGCCGTCATGCGATCATCCCGCAAGATCGTCGCGCGGATAAACACGTAGAACTTCGAACGGCTCGACGATTGGCTCCGGTTCTTGAAGAGCTCGCCGATGAGCGGCACGCGGCCGATGAACGGCACCTGGTCCTTGGCGTTGCCCTCCTGCGTTTCTTCGAAGCCGCCGACGACGATCGTGAACCCGTCGGGGATCGTCACGACGCTCGACGTCGTCGTCTGCTGCCGCGGCGGCGGCAGGCCCGGATCGCTCGACTCGCCGATGAACGCGCCGCGCGTCAAGTTATATTCGAGCCCGAGGTGGTCCGCCGGCGAGATCCGCGGCGTCACCGAGATCGTCGTGCCCGCCTGCTGGAAGCCGCCGAAGCTCGTCGTCGACACCGTGTCCGACGCGTTCACGCTCAAGACCGGCTGCTCCACCACGGAGTCGAACTCGGCCTGCTCGTTGTTCGACACGAGGACTTTCGGGATCGTCAGCGTGCGCCCCTCGTTGAGCGTCTCGAGCGCTCGCACGACAACGCTGAACTCGCCGGGGTCGAGCACCAGCCCGGTGAAGCCGCTGGCCGTCCCCGAGACCGCGCGGCCGATGCCCAGCGGCCCCGCGTTCTGCAAGCCGCCGGGGCTCGAGAGCCCGAAGAGGCTGGAGAGCTTGATCGCCGTGCCGCCGGTGCGTTCGAGGCGTTCGAGCTCGACGCCGAAGTCGAACGAGTCGCTGTCGGAGATGTTCAGCAGCAAGACCTCGATCATCACCTGCGGCTGGCGGATATCGAGCTCCGCCACCAGCGCCGCGACGCGATCCAGCGCCGCCGGTGAGCCCGACGCGATGATCGTGTTCGTCGGCTCGTCCGACGCGAGCGTCAGATCGTCCGTCGAAAAATCGCCGACGGACAGCTCGCGTGGTCCATTGTCCGAGGGCGGTCTTCCCAGCGCCGCATCGCGTGCGCCCGTCACACTCGGTGAAGGCGGCGTGTCGACGGTCGGCGCGGCCGCGGGCGTGTCCACGGCCGGACCTGTGCGCACCGATGAACCGGTATTCGAACCTGCGTTCTCGCTTGTACGAGCGCCGCCTGTCCCGCTCGACCAGCCTTCGCGCTGTTCGCGCGTCGACACGATCGGCGAGGCCGGGCCTTGATCCGGGAAACGTGTCGCGAGAAGCCTCTCTAACAGCGGCAATACCTCGCTGACGCTGCGGTTCCGCACCGCGATCCGCCGTACCGGCTGCGCCGACGGCGGCGGGACTTCTTCGAGCCGCGCAAGCAACCCCGCGATCTCGCCCTGCTGCGGCTCCGTCGCCGTGATGATCAACGCCGACGTAAGTTTATTGATATAGAGCTTGAACCGCTCGTCGCCCTGCGTGTCGACCGTCTGCTCGATGAGCGTGGCGACCTGGTCCGGCGTGAACCGCCGCGGCACGTACGTCTTCGTCACCACGGCCTCGCGCCGGTCGAGGGTTTCTAATAAGGATCGCCACGCGGGCTGCGTCGAGCGCGGCGCGATGACGAGCACGCCGCGGTTGTCCGGCGTCGCCAGCACGTCGCCGCGCAGATCCTGACCGAGCAACACGCCGGCGCCGACATCAAGTTGGTCCGAATCATTGCGAGCGGTTGTGCTTCCAGTAGTGGTTGTCGGCTTCTTCCCGCCGGCGAGTGCGTCGCGTTTGGCCAGCACCTGGGCCACGAGCGTGGTGAGCTTGCCCGCGCCGAGCCCGGTCGACTCGTACGTCTCGACCGTCACCGGCTCGCCGGCGACGTCGATCTGCTCGATGACCCGCATCGCCTCCTGCAACCGCGGCGCGATGTCCGAGAGGAGCAGCAGACCGGTTTCACCGATCGTCGAGACCTGCGAGCCCTGCTTGCTCAGCACCGCCTTGGCCGCTTCGGCCGCGTCGCGGGCCGATGCATACCTAAGTCTGACGAGCACCGACGCGAACCCGGCCGCGGGCGGCACGCTCGCCACCGCGGCCGCTCCCTCCCCCGGCTCGAGCCGCGCACCCGCCGCCGCTTCGGCCACGCGGACGACTCTATAGAGAGGTTGCCGGCTCGCGACATGAGGTGCGGCGTTTTCCTCCTTATTAATATCGCTCGCGGCCGCGTCGCGGTCCGGCGCCTGCACAACCGTGAACCCTCTCGCCGCGAGGAGCTGGTTCACCACCGGCCAGAGTTCGTCGGCTCGCAACCCGCGCTGCCCCCCCCATCCCGCCTGCCCCGCTTCACCCGCGTTGGCCGACGGGCCGCCGCTCATGCGGAGCGTGACGTTGCCGCTGAGCACGCCGGGGTCGTACTCGATCCGCACCCCCGACCGCTCGGCTGCCAGATCGACCAGCCGTTTAAGCTCGATCGGCGAGGCCAGCTCGATCACCACTCCCCAACCCACCCCCCCTCC
This sequence comes from uncultured Phycisphaeraceae bacterium, assembly GCA_964652945.1. Lineage (GTDB taxonomy): Bacteria > Planctomycetota > Phycisphaerae > Phycisphaerales > UBA1924 > CAZZDW01. The sequence continues at coordinate 18,422 of CAZZDW010000024.1, read as the reverse complement.
CCCCGGTTCCGGCTGAGCGGCTGCCCCAGTACCGCCGCGCTCGTGCGCACGAGATTGAACCGGCTGAGTTACCGATTGCCCCCATGCGTTCACGGTGATGAGCCCGATACCGACGAAGCCGAGGATCATTCGTGTTGCACGCATACTGCCGCCCGCTCCGCTGTGTAACCTGCCGCGACCAGCCTCGCTCACATGACGACCCCCCCAGCCGAACGAGCAGCATACCAGAAAAACACAGGCAAAGAAGCAGATATTCGATTTGGCGGATGCTTTCACACGCCTTCTTGGTCAAGTAAAACGGCATGTTCCTTCGTGGTGGATTCAAGTGGAGGGATGCGATAAAAAACACCGGCGACGTGGCCGGTGTGATAAGAAAAAACAATCACAAATACTGGAGATTACTCTTCGACAACTGCAACCGCGGCGTCCCATGCCTGCTGGATAGCGGTGGTCCGGCTGTCCAGGTCGGCTCTCGCGATCGTGACCGTTGGATCGGCATCCGCACGTGCAACACGGGCGAGGGCTTCCTCCGCAGGTGCAACACCGTGCTTGGCGGCGATACGCACATTGGCGAGCGCCTCGCGGAGTTCAACCCATTCTTGATCGGTACGTTCAACAACGATGTATTCGATCGGCACTTCTCGGCCCTTATTCGTTCGAATCGCGGCGAGTGCCTGGACTTGGTCAGTCGTCAGCGTAGCTTCAGCTGCGGCGCGGATAGCTGAGATTACCGACTCGGCCTGTTGGGTCGCCGTCTTCAGATCGGTCTCGGCCTGCGCGAGCAGTTGGCGGTCCTGCGGGGTGGGGTTCTCGGCTCCGACGAGCTGGCGGTACATGGTAACAGCGCTCTGATGCTGCTGCCGGAGCGCATCGACACGGCGAAGCGTCTGGAGCTGCTCGTCCAGCTCGCTGCGGGCAGCGGTGATCAGAACACCAACTTGGCTTGGCTCAACGCCGGCCGCGGCGAGCGAGTCGGGGAGCAACTGCGCCCGGACCAGCATCGTCCGCAGCTCGTGGGACGACATGGGCCCGGTCTCGGCAGAAGGTGGAGTCTGCATCACCGTGGTCATGTACACCGAGGCGACGCCGACGCCGGTGAAGGCCAAGATCCCGACGAGAAGTGCATGGCCGCCGCGGAGGAGACGCCGAGCCGGTTTGGCATAGCCAGTATTGTGCAAAGGCCGCACGTTGACCAAGGGAAAATCCCTATTTTGCGATTGACGCGAGGACATGGTTGAAGGTAAATCTGTGTTACGCACCATGAAAACCCCTTGAAAAAGGTATATTCAGGATCAATACGACATTATGCGAGCAAACTCATCTTACGTATCACCCCTTGTATACCGTGCTTTGATGGGGATTGCAAGTATCGCATATAAAATAAATTCTGCACAATTTATCCACTAACTGCAATGAACATTTGACATATGATGGACCTGATGAGAGGATGCGCAGGTTGCCCCTCGTTGTACGCGATAGGTAGCGTCGCTTCTCTGCAAGTATTCACGTGTGCGTCGATTGAAGAAAGTCGATTGAAGCAGAATTCCTTCATTCTGCGAGAAACAAGCATGTCCAGCACATTGCGTCGTCGTGTATTTCAACGTGTCCTGCCGTGCGCTGGGGCAGCGATGAGCATGCTCTTGGGTTCGAGCATCGTCTTCGGCACGGGCGTGCCCAAAGATGGGGAGTTGATTGACTCATATTGTGCAGATCCCACACGGGTCCAGGGAGCTGCTCCTGGGTTGCTTTACCGTGGAACTGCACTCAACAGCAACGTGCGGAGTTGTGCCGCGGCGTCAGGATTCAGCTCAATTTGGTCTTTTCCAGCTACGGGCTTGGCGGGCTTCGGGTCGCACGAGCCGTGCTGTGACATAATGGTTGGTCATGTCAACCTGCTTACTGGCAATTACGACGAGAGTGTCGTAGACATCGCGCTTCCTACGATCGGACCTCAGGTGGTCGTCGGTCGAAGCTACAACCAGATGCAGGCCTCGACATCCGATGGCCCGCAGGGCAAGAACTGGTTCCAGAACTCGCAGCCGGAAATCCGGGTATGCGTGAACGGCGGCGACTACGATGATGTGATCTACTTGATCACCGGCGCTGGGATATTCTCAGAATACCGTCAACAATACGGGAGCGACACGGTCTTCGGACCGGTGAATGGGGCGGGTGGAATTTTCGAGATTGCTCCTGGTACCGGCGGCGACCCCGATCTGTACACCCTGCACGATACTCGGGGCGGGAAGACTATCTTCATAGGCGACAATGGTACGGACACTCGTGCCGCGTGGCAGCTCTGGAAAAGTTCAGACGCCGCGGGTAACACGATGTACGTGGGTCATCCAACAGATATTGATGATGCCATCAACGACGGCTACGACACGGCGGGAAGGGTTCTTCGAGTCTACGACGCCGCTGAAAGGTACTACGAATATACTTACTCAAGCATCGACGGTGTACAACGGCTGGTTGGCGTGGTGGCAAGTAACAAGACCGGAGGAGATTGGCATAATCCATCTGATCCGCCAACCGGCGTCGCCACTGTTGCGGCCGTTTTGTATTGGTATTACCAATCGTCCGTGTTAGTAGATGATGACGATGACGGATTACCCGGACAACTCAAGATGGCGACTGCGTTCCTTGTCACAAATGATACACAACTTGAATGGAGAAAGACCTACTACAGGTATTATGCATCCGGGAGCGGGTACGCCGGGCAGCTCAAAGCAGTCGTCGAGCCGGGCGGAACGCATCAGTATGGATTCAGCGATGCAATAGACTCGACATCGCTCGATACTGTCAGTGATACAGACCTGAAGCCGTACACGGCGGCGTTTCTGACCTATGACTCCGGCGCCGCCGACCCGAAGAAGGTGGCGACAGGACTCTTTAATGGTCAGTGCGGTTGCACGGGGGGAGGGGCGAATGGGACATTTGCATTTAGGTACGAGGGAGCGCCGGGGTACTCCAATAGCAGCGGTTTCTATGACACCGAGGCGAAGTTCCGGACGATAATGCAGCGTCCTGATGGGTTGTGGATCACGCAGTACTTTGACGAGGCAGGTCAGTCGCTTTCGAAGGTGACAACGACGACAGATCCAGCCACAAGTGTTTCAACGCGATGGGTAGAATATGTCGAACGTGAGAGTTTGTATGGTGCGGTTGTCGAAAAGCACAGCCCAGAAGTCAATACCGGCTACAACCATTCCACAGGTGTTGTCACGAGCGGGTCGAGTGGTTTCGCCGTGTACCCGGACGTAGGCGGTGGACTCATATATGGTCCACGGATTGCAAGTGGCGATAAGTCGCCATATCCGGATTCGCCCGATCTGAATTATCTCACGGATACGGAGTACGAGGAGCCAATACTTAATATTGGAAGCACCTTTGTGTACATACCCCTCGCAGTGGAAGACCGGTTATTTCATGCTGAGTCGCACTTGTACTACGATACCTCAAAATATTACGTTACAGCATATGATCGAGATTTCTGGGGAGGATCGTTGCCGCTCTCGATAGTGCCCAAGACGATCGAAACGATTAACGCGGAAGTCTCGGCGGGAAATAATGGTCCCGACTCGGCAACTTCTCGATTCAATCACTATCGTCAAGATGGGACCGTTGCTTTCTCCATCAGCGAAGAGGGCGTTATCACGTATACACTCTACGACGCCAACCGCCTGTTGATCAAGCGTATTGATGACGCCGATCCCGCATCTTATTCTGGCGACTTCGCCTCGGGTGAGGTCTCAACATTTCTCGGTAGTCCATCCGCCAACGGTGGGCAACACCTGGTAACCGAATACATGTACGACTCACAAGGGCGGCTAACCAAGACCACGCTGCCCAATGGCCGCGTTACAGAAAATTTTTATAGCATTCTGTCCTTCTTTGATCAAGCGCACATGGCGGTCCGGTTGCACTTTCCCCGGGTAGACGGCACGACGTACTATGGACCCGTTTCGTATCAGGTTATCAATCCAGCTGGAAAGATTGAGTTCAGCGCTACGTTGGCGATCCCGGATGCGGGGATTTCAACAGGCACGCTTGCCAAAGCGGATTGGATTGATCATAACTTGTCCGACCCGATTGACGCCCTTGACGTGGCGTTCAGGGGTACGAACCGAGAACTGGTCTATCGACCGAAGGTGTCGATCTATGACAGTTCCGGGACTCGTCTCCTTGAAACCCGCTCGTATCACACGATCCGCACGAGCGGCAACTGGCAGGACAACGGCGGGGGAAGCCCCTCGGTCGTCTGCGACGTGACGAGCTACGATCATGATGGTATGGGTCGCGTAGTTCGCGTTGAGGATCCGACAGGGACCATTGACCGGACGGTGTACGACGCGATCGGCAGGATTTCGGAGCTATGGACGGGCACGGACGATACCGCCTGGAGCGAGGCGAACGGCGAGGGAATCAATGGGATGGGGGGCGACATGGTGCGTGTCGAGCGTCGCCGGTACGACGGGCAGTCGCAATCGACGACGACGCTGGTCTCGGGGAAGAACAGCCATCTCACCAGTGTCATGACCGATCCGGACGGCGCATGGGACGGCATGAGCACGGACCAGCGAGAAACGACTTACGCCTATGACTACCGTGGTCGGATGATCCTGCAGACGAACCCGACGGACGGGGTGTCGCCTGCGATACCTCATGTGCTCAGCAAGTACGACAACATGAACCGCATGACGGTCATGGGAACGTACTCCAGCGCTGCGGGATTGAGCGCATCGAGTGATCCGAGTTCGGTCGCGACGAACAGGCTCAGCCTTTCAGAGACGTCCTACGACGAACGGGGCAGAGCCTGGAAGAACGTCGCCCACAAGATCGATGACTCAGATGGCTCGGATGACGATACGCTTGTCTCGCAGAACTGGTACGACCCGGTTGGCCGTGTGATCAAGACGCAAGGGCAGCAGCTCACCAAGACGCGGTACGACAGCCTGGGGCGGCCGACGCACCAGTTTGTGCTCGCGAAGACCGACGACAACGAGGACACGTATGGCGAGGTGTACGCCAGCGGTCAAACCGACGTGAGCGGCGATATCGTGCTCGCCGAAAATCAAACGATCTACGAGAGCGAGACCGGCAACGCGCTCTTCACCGTCAGCATCCAGCGGCACGCGGGCGATGAATCCACAACAGGCGAGCTGGACGCCGACAGCGAGAGCATGGGTGCTGGCGACCCGACCACGCTGACCGCAACCGATGTCAACGGCCGTGTACAAATTACTGCGATGTACTACGACGAACTCGATCGCCCGGAGATAACGGTGCAGTACGGCACCTTCGGGATCGTTGGCGACGGCACGACTTCGAGCACCGCGTTCACGCGTCCATCCACGCCGTTGGACCGGTCCACGGGCAGCGTGATTGTCACGTCGACGACGTATAGCGACTACGGCGTACCCATCGAGACCGAGTTGCCGACGAAGGGGTCTGATCCGACCGGGACGGCGGGCGCAAAGACGCGTGTCGCGCACGACCGGGCGCTTCGAACCATCACCCAAATCGCCAACTACGAGAACGGCTCGCTGGCTACCGCGAACCGCGACCATGATATTTACACGCGCTACGAATACACCAACGGCCTGAAGTCCAAAGAATGGGTCGACATCGACGGCGATGGGACCGAGGACAGCGACGACCAGGTCACCACGTACGAGCACGCGGCCACGACGAGCAACGGCTCGAAGCTCAACTCGAACCGGATGCTCTCGCGCGTGGTCTACCCGCCGCAGACGGCCATGCAGGCGGACACGGACCGCGACGTGCTCTTCGGTTACAACACGCTCGGCCAGGAGATCATCAAGACCGACCAGTCCGGCGTGGTCATCGCGCAGGATTACGACAAGGCGGGCCGGCTCACCCATCGCCGGGCGACGACGATCCCGTCAAGCGGCTATGACAGCTTTAACGCCGCCGTGAAGCGGATCAGCACCACCTATGACAGCCGCGGCTTTGTGCAGAAGGTCACCCAGTGGGATAACGCGACCGTCGGGTCGGGCTCTATCACCGACGAGGTCGCGTACACCTACGACGACTGGGGGAACACCGAGACCTTCCGCCAGGACGTGAACTCGGCGGTCGGCGCGGGCACGCCCGACGATTACAAGGTCGAGTTTACCTACGCCAAGTCGGCCCCCGCGACGGGTGTCCAGGCGGTCCGCCGAACCGGTCAGAACTTCTACCACATCTCCAGCGGCACGGCCAAGCAGGTCCTGGATTACCAGTATCTTTCTTCGGCCGGTCATCTCTACGACGACGCCGCCAGCCGCGTGAGCCAGGTCCGTATTGGTACCGGGTCGCCGGTGATTGTCAGTGAGTACACATACGCGGGCGTCGACTGGGCCGCACGGACCGACCTGCCCGAGGCGGATATCTACACCAGCTTGTACGCGGCGGGCGCCGCTGCCGGCGTCTACAACCGGCTCGACGGGTTCAACCGCACGATCTCCAGCCGGTGGACCAAGGACCTCGCGACCGACGTCGACTTCTACCATACGGATATCAGCTACGACCGCAACTCGAACATCACGCACACGATCGACAACATCCAGCGCAAGTCCACCACGTCGGTCCACGGCCCGCACGTGTTCGACGCGCTGTACACGATCGACGATCTGGATCGGCTCCTCCGCGACGACCAGGGCGAGATCTCCGGCGGGAGCATCGCCACCCGCGCCCGCGACCATCGCTGGATGGACGCCTCCGGCAACCCCGCGCTCACGCAGACGGGCAACTGGGCTTTCGAGCGGCTGGATATCAACGGCGACGGGGACTTCATCGACACGGTGTTCATCAACCCGGAGCACAGCCGCTCGCGGTCGCACAACAACGCGAACGAGATGACGGCGATCGGTGCGGGGACTCCGAGCCACAACAAGCGCGGCGACATGTTCTTCGACGGCGTCCGGCACCTGTATATCAATGACGCGTTCGGTCGTCTGTGCCGCGTGCTGCACGAGGGGACGGGCAACGTGGTGATCGAGTACCGGTACAACGGCCTGGGCCACCGGATCGCGTGGCACTACGACGCGGATTACGACGCCGACACGGACGGCTCGGACCCGTGGTACTACTTCGCCTACGATGACCGGTGGCGTATGGTGGCGAGCTTCCGCAATGCCGACACGGACCCCAAGGAGCTGTTCGCGTACCACCACGCGGGCATGGGTGGATCGGGCAGCTACATCGACCTGGCGATCCTGCGCGACCGTGACGCGAACTCGGGGTGGCTCTCGGCGGCCGACGGGACATTAGAAGAACGCCGGTACTACTGCCAGAACTGGCGTGCGGACGTGGTGGCGCTGTTGAGCAGCGTGGGTGGGCAGGTGGAGCAGATCCGGTACTCGGCGTACGGCACGCCGTACTGCATCCCGCTGGGCGACGTGAACGCGACGGGCCTGAACGATCCCAGCTCCGACCCGATCATCGTCCGCGAGTGGTTCGACACGTCGTTCTACGACGTCCGCGGCGACATCGACCTCGACGGCACGGTCGAGTTCAGCGATTGGTCGATCGTGTACGCCGACGCGCAGAGCACGCATCGGCCCAAGGGCTGGGGCTTCCTGACCGACGACACGGTGAACAACCGCAAGGGCTACGCCGGGTACGAGTCGGACGCCGTGGCGTACATCACGCCGTCGATGCAGCTCACGTGGCTGTGGCACTGCCGAAACCGCGTCTACCACGACCGCCTCGGAAGTTGGCTCAGAAGAGACCCGCTAGGATATGTGGATGGGATGAGCTTGTATGCGTATTTGAGATCAAACCCATTAGCTGCGACTGATTCGACCGGTCTCGCTAGTCCATGGCCACCAGTAAGTCCGACAGGTCCTGGGTATATTGTTCCCGCGACTCCACCGACTCCACCTTTCACGCCAATTCCGGCACCTGGCACGATCGCGCCCAGAGTACCGGGCGGTAGTCCAATGTTGTATCCAGCACATAGTCTGTGCGAAGATACAGTTGAGGCACAGAAGTGCATAGCAGCTTGTCCTGTAACAGTCAATGCTGCAATCGATGCTCGATATGCCGCATGTAATGCGGCTGCAGCCTTCACGCGGAGTGCTTGCATAGCTATTTGCCCGGCTCCAGGCAAAACGGGAGCGAGCGCATGCCGTCTCCTTTGTAGCATTGGGTATACTTCAGCAACTGCCATTTGTGAAGCTGACTATCGATTGCAACAAGTTAGAGCAGGAATCACCATAGCTCAATGCAAGGCGAGTTGTCATGCTCAACATCAATACATGGTCTTTGGTAAAGCGTGTCCGCCAGGATGGAGAACGATCGTCCCAGGAATCTTTCCACCGGCCGCACCGTCCCAACCGGCCACGCCAACGCCGTCTTCGTCCACATGTTCTGAGTAGAATAAAGCATGAAACCGGCATCAGTATATCTTTGTCGTCAATGTGGTTATGATCTTACAGGATTGCCACCAACAACGGCTTGTCCAGAATGCGGACACGAAGGTGGATGGCGGTGTGTAGTCATGCCGCCATTAGAAGATACTATTAATCAAGAGCAAGCGAGTGCAATCCGTCGACTTGCGTTAATTGTGTTTTTCGCTGGTGTGGCTCCTATTAGTTTTGCTTTTATCGCGCTTTGCATTCATATTGTAACTCTCGTCTTAGATCACAATGGTTTTTCCAGACCGCAAGAGTTGTGGACACGGCTACAAGATGTAGCATCCATAGGATTTGTTGCTGTAGGCGTTTACCTTGCTGTGCTGGTCGTATATTTAGCAAATGGAAGTCGATTGCTTAGTCGCATTTGGACTATCTGTCATGGCGAATCTAAACGAATAAAGGGATGGTTAATATTTTTTACGCTAACCGGAATTGTTTTATGGTCATGGGTAGCAGTTCGCGAATTTGGGTTGCATAGTCGAATATCTACTAAACTTGCACCGCTCTTGACCGGAGCAGTTGGTTTAGTGCTTATAGTTCATTCAATTTCTTCATGGCGAACCTTTATTTGTGTGATTTCTCATGGGCCGCAAGCTATGATGAAGTATCGCAAGTTTGTGTCATGTCTCGTGCTTATTTCAGTTTTTTTTGCTTTCGCGCCATTCTTTTCTGATCTAATAATAAGTTTGAATGCAACAGCCCCGCTATCGCCAGGTGGGGATCTGGGTCAAACAGCGGCGATTAATTTGGTTTTTGCTCTTTCGGCGTCATGTATGTGGCTTACATACCGCAGTATAGAAAATGGCCGAATAGCGAGAGTGGCGAGTAGCGGGAGTAGCGGGCGAGCGAAGGGTGTAGACGAATGATGCCTTCCGCTCATCATGGCTGCAAGCGGAAGGAGAATCAATCAAGATGTCGCCGCGCTTTTCGGGATTCGCACGCTCAAGGCCGCCATATGCAGGTGGGCCAGGAGTTTGTGCGCTCCCTTTATGCGGCTTCTCGGCGGCGTTCTTGCACGTGGATGACCGGGTAGCAGAGCCGCAGGTCGTCTCCCACGTGCCGCCGCTCGAGTTTGATGACTGGTTCAACACCTCCTTTCTGCGTGTAGCTGACTGTCTCGATCTTCGAAGTTCTCGCTTCTGCTTCCAGCGGCGTCAGTGTATCATGGGCGGCATGCGGTCGGAATCGGTTATGCCATTCCCGGTAGGCGTCGAGTTGTTTTTGCACAACCGCGACGTTGGTGGACAGTACCGACTTGGCCGCCCAAGTTTTTATGTCGCGGAATACTCGCTCGACCTTCGCGTTGAGTTGCCAGGTGTGCACCTGGCAGCGGACATGCGTCACACCCATCTTGCTGACAGCGCTGCGGAACTCACGTCGGAACTGACTGCCGTGGTCGGTCACGATGAACCGTGGCGCCCCCCTCCCACCGCTCTCGCGAACAGCCGCATCGATCATCGCGGTCAGGTCGGCCGTCTTCACTCGTCCTTTGAAAGCCTTCAACGCGACGATCTTCCGGGTGAATCCATCGAGCAGAGCCGCGATCTCGATATTCCACCACAAGAGCTTGACCGTGGTGATATCCAAGTGCCACACCTTGTTGGGCTCTTCTGGATGACGCACATGATTGGGTGCCTGTGTCACGGCCCGCTCAGGGTGCTTCTTCGTTGGGCTCGGCGGTTCTTCTTGCAGCATACGTCGCACACTTGTTCGACTCAGCTTGATGCCGGCTCGTGCGATGTGGCGAGCGATCGTCCGGCTGCCGAACTCCGGTTCCGGGAACATGGTTCTCATCTCGCGCACCAACCAGCGGACGGACTCGTGCGCCTTATTCCACGGCGGCCCGCCGAGCAGGTTCTTGGCTCGAAGTTTGTCGTCAACGGCGTTCATCCAGTTGCGGATGGTCTTGGCGTGAACGACAAAGCGCTCCGCGGTTTTCTTCGGCGACCAGCCGCGCAAACGCATCACCTGCAAAATCTCGGCACGTTCCTCCGGCACAAAGTGCGGACGCTGCTTCGGCTCCTTGCGCAAGCGCTGGGAGCGATAGATCGCGAGTTCCCGCTCCAGCAACGCATTCTCGGCGTAGAGCCGGTCGCGTTCGTTCATCAACCGAACGAAGGCCGAGGAGTGGTCGAGCATCCGAGCCCGCGCATCCACAGCGGCACACATGAACAGCGTCGTAATCCGCTCGGCTGCGCGCCATATAGAAGGTTTGGCCACGGTGAAGTCCCTCAAGCCGCGGAAGCCGTGTCGACGCTGGCTTCGCTCGGCAGGGCCAACCGTATGTTGCAGCATCGCGGCACGAAACGAGCTATCGGACCTTCTCGGCCGCATTGGACACCGCCAAAGGGGCGCACAAACTCGCTAGCCCACCTGCAAACGGGGCCGGGAGTGGGGGGAGATGCCCCAAAGTCACACCGAGGGGTTCGTATCCCGAATCTCTCCCGAGTGTCATCCTTGATACGAACACGATGAGGTGAATCGGCCGAAACGCGGCCGCGGAGACCAATACCCGTATCGACGCTCGCCCTCCGCTCCATGACACAGTTGCTGTTTTTCACAGAAATTCGGAGCTGGCCGGTTACAGCAGATTCCCTTACATACCATGCCCTCACGCATCCGGTTATCCTTCCTGCGGCAACACTCTCAAATGAATCGCCGAGTAGAGCACCGGAAATGCCACGCGGCAGCGGTAAAGGTCAAACTTGGTTTGCCCCCATCCCTTTTTTCGAAGCATGCGACCGATGGCCTCGCGAACGCCGGGCGCATCGGCGGTTGGCGAAAGTTCTGTTACCTCGCGCGTGCAGGTGGCTTGTTCATTGCACGGGACGATGTCCACGGATCGGCATTCGAGAACCTTCATCGGCTGGGCGCGTCGGGCATAGGTTCTGACAACGGCCTGCCCGGATGTTCCCCACGCCGTCGGCACGAGGATGTCCAACACGATCGCCTCGGCGGGCACCGTGAGCTGGACGGTTATCCACGGATGAGGATCTTGCGCAGTGTTCCCATCCTTATGGGTCTGCATGGTCAGGAACGAAACCGCCGCCCCGCGTCCGATGCCGGGAAAGACAATACGGGTGAACACGCGGCCGTCTTCCTCCCCTTCATGCACGAGTTCCACACTCCGACCAGCATCGAATCCCTCAAGCAAGCAGGGAGTGCTCGCCGTGGGCACCCGAGCACCATCCGGGTCGCACGCGGCCGCCGTCTGGAAGAGTGTCATCGACACGTTGGGCCTGAGCGCGTGCAAGTTGACATACCCGAGCAGAGAGACCTGGCGGTAGCTCTCTCCCTCCCCGCCGGGGTGCAAGATGGAGCAGGAATAGACGGTTTTTGACTGTATCCCGTAGTAGTGCGCGTGGCTGCGGTGCAACGCCCGCCGGTGCTTGATGTCCACCTGCTCGGCGCCACCTGCCGCCAGCGAGCCGATCAGCGATTCGAACTCGCGTCGATCCATCTCGTGCTCGATGAGGAAGGCGTCGATCGCATCGCTTGCCTCCTTGGCGCGCTTGACGACGCCGGGCTTTGCGCCTGAAGCGCGGGCCGCCTCGATCACCCGTGCGAGCTGGTTGCTCGTGGGCAGAAACTGCACGGCGGCGAGCGCGTTCGCGGCCCCGGCCATTCGAAAAACCTGCCACGCCAACTGAGGATTCACGCCGATCGCGCTCGCAACGTCCGTCGCCCTGGTGGGATGCGAAGGCAGACTCTCCAGCAGGGCGCCGAGCGCGCTGCACAACCTCGCCATCGCCTGCGTCGCTTGATCGGCGTGGCCGTCGGCGCTGTTCGATATGGACGTACGCAATTTGTTTGAGTCTCGATAACCCAAGGCGCCGACCGTTTCTGTAAGGGCCATCTTGCTCATACACCTATTGTAATCTCAATTTACACGCCGTCGATAAATCCTACAGGATTTTTTCACAGATATCTTGTGCGAGCGGCAGGGACGGTGTAGGCTTTGGTTCTAGCGGTCGGGTGATGCCGTGTTCTTGAGGCGTAACCGCAGCCCGAGTCCGTTCACAACACGAAAGGAAGGCCACGATGAGCTCTTGGTTGACTCAGAAATGTTGCTTTGCACTCACGTTACTCGGGTTATTGGCGTTGCCGCTGGGCGTCTTTGCCATGCCTGGGAACGACGACTGTGCAACTGCGCAGAACGTGACGCTTGGCGACATTTACAATGTCGACAATACAACGGCCGCCAACGAGCCGTTTGACGTTGGGGCCTGCAACCTCGCGTCGCAAACGAGCATGAGGGCGGGGGTGTGGTTTCGCTACGACTCGATCTTCACCGGCGTTCTTCGTGTCGAGGAAGCCTCTACACAGAACATCGCCGCGGGCATCTGGGAAATGGATACGGTCGGCGCGACCTGCCCTGCCGGGGGGCCTTCGACGTTCTGCGCCGCCACGGATACTTTTCACATCAATGTGCAGAGCGGGAAGACCTATTACTTTCTGGTCTTCTCCGATACGGCGACGGCTCCGACTGTGCCGATGGTCATCGTGTTCTACCAGGTTGTGCCCCCGGCAAACGACCAATGCGCCGACGCGCAGGTGATTGATCTGGAGACGGAATACGTCGTGGACAACACCACGGCGGGAGACGATCTTCATAATATTGGATGCGCCACCACCTCACGCGGGGTCGGCACATGCGGCGTCTGGTTCAAGTATGACTGCACCCTGACGGGCCTTCTTAAGGTCAGCGAGAGTACGCCACAGAATACCGCGGTTGGCATCTGGGAGATGGACACCGGGTCGGCCGCTTGTCCTGCCCCCGGCACATCACCGACCTTCTGTCACACCACCACCGGGTTCAATGTTCCCATCACGAGCGGAAAAACCTACTACTTCCTAGTGCAGAACAACGCCGCGACGGTTCCCACGGTGCCGATGAACATCATTTTTTACTACGTCACGCCGCCGGCCAACGATGATTGTTCCGACGCCCTTGTCATCTCCTCAATGCCCGCACGGTTTCAGGTAGACAACTCCGGCGCCAATCATGATATCGACGGCGGGTTCTGCGATGTTGCGGCGGGCTCCAACTACGGCGTCTGGTTCCGCTACGACTCGGGTTCGGAGCCCGGCGTCATGCTTATCGAGGAGTTCAGCACCCAGACCGTGGCGGTGGGCGTGTGGGCCTCCGGCAGCTGTCCGGAATCGGCGACGGCGACATTCTGCGGATTTTACGGGTTCCTAGGCATTCAGCGGTTTGGTTTCCCGACCCTGGCGAACACCACGTACTTCATCAATGTCCATGTCGATTCGGCGACGTCGTCTCCCCCCACTCCGATGGATGTGAAGTTCTCGCTCCTGCCCAGCGTCGGCGACGACTGCGCGACCGCTACGCCCATCAGCGGCACGGGCGTGTTCACATTCCACAATGTGCGGGCTACCGCGCCGGTCGCACCATTCACCTCACTTCGGTGCGGGGCGGACCCGTTCTTCGCGACCTCGCCGATGGCGCTGGATTCCTGGTACAAGTGGGTCGCCCCGGTCTCGGGAAAGGCCTCCATCATGAACCGCAGCTTCCCCGTGGCGCTGGGGAGCCGCTTGGCGATCTTCCCCGAATCGGCGCCCGGCGTTTGTCCCACCAGCGCCTCGTCACTGGTGCGGTGCGTGAACATGGGGCAAATCACTCCCATATCGGGCATCCCGGACGGTGCGGCAGCCACCAACGGCATCGACACGTGGAACGTCGTCGCCGGCACGACCTACTACTTCCAGTTCGCCTCGCGACAGGCTCAGTCCTCTAACAACGGCGACTACGGGTTCGCGGAGATGGAACTGCTCGTCGAGCCCTCGGCCAATGGTCGTTGCTGCACCCAGGACGGGTGCCTGCTGACCTCGCAGCAGGACTGTGCGGCACGCGGCGGCGCCTACGGCGGCGACGGCAGTGTCTGCGTTTCTCACAACAGCACCACATCGAGCTACGCGGGCGGCTCCATCGCCATGTTTGGCAACAACCAGATCGGCAACAGCTTTGTCCCCTACACCAGCGGGAGCGTCACGATCGCCGACACCTTCACCGTGGAAGATGTTGAAGTGGAAGTGGACATCGGCCACAGTTCGCAGGGCGATGTTCGCCTCGCTCTCGTCAAGGACGGCATGTATGTCCCGCTGACGCACCGCGGCCGGTACGGCTTCTCCCCGGCGGGCAATGCGGGACTCGACCTTGCCGGCGTCTACACCTTCAACGATGCGGGCGCGACCACGCTCTTTGACGCGGCGAACCTCGGGGTCGATCCGATCCCGGCGGGCGTCTACCGCCCCGCGGGATCGGCCAATGTCAACAATGGACTGCGCGCCAACTTCCACGGCAAATCCGCCGCGGGCGTCTGGACGCTCGTGGCCACGGGTGACGCGGCATCCGGCGGCGGCGCGGTCAACTCCTGGACCCTGCGTCTGAAGCAGGGCGGCAACATCAGCTGCTGCCCGGCGGACTTCAACGGTGTGAACGGCGTGACCGTCCAGGACATCTTCGACTTCCTCACCGCGTGGCTGGCCGGGAACGCCTCGGCTGACTTCAACGGCGTCAACGGCGTCACTGTTCAGGACATCTTCGACTTCCTCACCGCGTGGCTGGCCGGCTGCTGATTCTTCCTCTTCTCGGAAAGACGTGGGGAGATCCCACGTCTTTCCATTGCGCGAGCACTGTTCTGGAGATTCCGTATGGTTGGCAAAAAGGCGTTCACGCTGATCGAGTTGCTGGTCGTTATCGCCATCATCGGGCTGCTCGTCGCGATGCTGCTGCCGGCGCTGGCTTCCGCACGAAGAGTGGCGCGGACGACGCTGTGCATGACGCAGATGCAGCAGCTCGGCGTGTCCACGGCAAGTTACGGCATCGACCACAAGGACTTCATCTGGAACTACTCGTGGAAACAGCATGATGTGATAAAGTCCAGCTTTGCAGACCTTCGAAGCGCGTCCTCTGATATGAGTGCACAGCAGTCCCAGTTTACGGACATATTCCGACGTTTGACGTCATTGCCGATGAACAAGGATGTGATGCTCTTGCCGCAGATCCTGTATGGACATTTCGTGCTCTTTGATTACCTTGCGGCGCGTCTGCCCGAGCCGGTGTACACCTGTCCGTCTGATCAAATACGCCTGACATGGGCCCGGGATATCAACAACTTTATGGCGGGAGGCGCTCCGCCGTATCCGGCGAAGTCTCTCGCAGCAGTGACAACCCCGATCTCGCCAGGAAACCCGGGCATCCGTTGGGCGTTTTCTTCGACGTACGAAGTAACCGTCAGTGCGCTCGACGGCTCACAGAGCAAGAATATTCTGACTGCTGACAATAAACGCATGCGAAACTCCACCGGCGATCACTTTGTGTTCAACACAGTCCAGTGGAAGCTCTCTCAGCAAACGCTGAACACGGTGGGCTTTCCATCGCAGAAGGTGTTCCTGCATGAGGGGCACGCACGGCACGAGAAGCGGGAGACCTACTACGCGATCCCGAACGCGAAGGTGAACGTCCTCATGTTCGACGGCTCGGTCTCGTACAAGCAGACCAAGGACACGAATCGCGGGTGGGATCCGTGGAATCCGAAGAGTCCGATCGGATTCCAGTATGCATATAAACCGGATACGTGGGAGCCGCCGACGGCAAGCGGACACGAGACCGATTCTGTATTTGGGTATTACCGTTACACCCGTGGAGGCTTGCGTGGGATCGATCTCGGAGGAAAAGAGATTGATTCGGGGCAGCCATAGCAGGCCGCTGAAGTATCGGAACATCGCCGGGAATTCTACGGTCTTGGTCACGGTGATTGATGAGTAGTGGCGGGCGAGCGTAAGGATATCGGTCAAGAAAGACTACTCATGAATAGAACCCGTGCCGCCGGCTGTTGCCGCATGGCTTTGGTTACCATTCTGGGCGTTGGCGGTCAATCGCACGCAAGAGCATCGACCGATGAAGCGACCGCCATCGACCGACCGACAACAGCCACAATTGAGGCGAAGGCAAGTGAGCGGTACGTGAAGCGCATCTTGTCGGCGTGAGGTTGTGGGTCAAGATGAATGGATGGTCAAGAAGGCGTTATCGGCGGCTGGGTGGTCGCGTCTGCTGCGTGAGCAGCGGGAGCGGAGGGCGAGCGTCGATACGGGCAATGGTCTCCGCGGCCGCCGTTCGGCGAATTCACCTCACCGGGTTCGTATCAAGGATGAATCTCGGGAGAGATTCGGGATACGAACCTCTCGGTGTGACTTTGGGGCCTCTTCCCTACTCCAGGCCCCGTTTGCAGGTGGGCCAGCGAGTTTGTGCGCCCCGTTGGAGGCGTCCAATGCGGCCGAGAAAGTCCGATAGCTCGTTTCGTGCCGCGATGCTGCAACATACGGTTGGCCCTGCCGAGCGGAGCCAGCGTGGACACGGCTTCAGCGGCTTGAGGGACTTCACCGTGGCCCAACCTTCTATATGGCGCGCAGCCGAGCGGATCACGACGCTGTTCATGTGTGCCGCCGTCGATGCGCGGACTCGGATGCTCGACCATTCTTCGTCCTTCGTTCGGTTGATGAACGAGCGGGACCGGCTCTATGCCGAGAACGCGTTGCTTGAGCGCGAACTCGCGATCTTCCGATCCCAGCGGCTCCGCAAAGAACCGAAGGAGCGGCCGCACTTCGTGCCGGAGGAACGTGCCGAGATTCTGCAGGTGATGCGTTTGCGCGGGTGGTCGCCGAAGAAGACCGCCGAGCGGTTCGGCGTGCATCCCAACACCATCCGCAACTGGATGAACGCCGTGGATGACAAACTCCGAGCGAAGAACCTGCTCGGCGGGCCGCCGTGGAACAAGGCGCACGAGTCCGTTCGCTGGTTGGTCCGCGAGATGCGGTGCATGTTCCCGGAGCCGGAGTTCGGCAGCCGGACGATCGCTCGTCACATCGCGCGTGCCGGTATCAAGCTGAGCAGGACCAGCGTGCGGCGGATCCTTCAGGAACACCCGACAAATCCAACCAAGAAGCACCCTGAGCGAGCCGTTACGCAGGCGCCGGATCATGTGCAACATCCAGAAGAGCCCAACAAGGTGTGGCACCTGGATATCACCACGGTCAAGCTCTTGTGGTGGAATGTCGAGATCGCGGCCTTGCTCGACGGATTTAGCCGAAAGCTCGTTGCATTGAAAGCTTTCAAAGGACGAGTGAAGACGGCCGATCTGCCTGCGATGATCGAGGCCGCTATTCAAGAGAGTGGTGCAACGCCGCGGTTTATCGTGACCGACCACGGCAGCCAGTTCCGACGCGAGTTCCGTAACGCCGTCAGCAAGATGGGTGTGACGCATGTTCGTTGCCAGGTGCACACCTGGCAACTCAACGCCAAGGTCGAGCGGGTCTTCCGCGATATCAAAGCCTGGGCGGCGAAGTCGGTATTGTCCACCAACGTCGCGGTTGTGCAACAGCAACTCGACGCCTACCGGGAATGGCACAACCGCTTCCGACCGCATGCGGCCCATGATACACTGACGCCGCTCGAAGTTGAAGCGGGAACTTTGAAGACCGAGGCTGTGAGCTATAGGCAGAAAGGAGGTGTCGAACCGGTGATCCAACTCGAGCGGCGGCACGTGAGCAACGACCGACGGCTCTGCTATCCGGTCATCCACGTTCGAGAACGCCGAGAAGCCGCGTAAAGAGAGCGCACAATCTCCTGGCCCACCTGCATATGGCGGCCTTGGGCGTGCGAACCCCGAAAACCGTGGCGACATCCTGATTTATTCATACTTCCGCTTGCAGCATGATGAGCGGAGGCATTATTCGCCTACATCCTTCGCTCGCCCGCTACTGCTACACGCTCAACCAGTGGCAGACGCTGACGGTCTTCGCACGCCAGCACGAACATGTGGGGTGCGTGCCGATCGACAACAATGCGTCCGAGCGTGAGATGAAGCGGGTCGTGCTCAACCGGAAAAACAGCCTCTTCGTCGGCAACGAGCATGCCGGCCGGTGAGCGGTACGTGAAGCGCATCTTGTCGTCGTGTGGTTGTGGGTCAAGATGAG
>CAZZDW010000023.1:0-39662 GCA_964652945.1 uncultured Phycisphaeraceae bacterium | reverse complement strand
GGGCGGGGGGGGAGGAGGGGGGGGGTTCCGCTTCGTCGAGGCCGACATCTGCGACGCGGGAGCGATGGCCGACGTCTTCGAGCGCAACTCCCCCAAGGGCGTCCTGCACATGGCCGCCAAGGCCGGCGTGCGGCCGAGCATCGCCAACCCCGTCGGCTACGCGCGGACCAACATCCTCGGGACGGCCGTGCTGCTTGAAGCGGCGAAACAGGTCGGCTGCTCGCGCTTCGTCATGGCCTCCTCCTCCTCCGTCTACGGCAACAACGCCAAGGTGCCCTTCAGTGAGGCCGACGATGTCTCGCACCCGATTTCGCCATACGCCTCGACGAAGCGCTCCTGCGAGCTGCTCTGCCACGCGCACTGGCACCTCACGCAGATGCCCACCGCGTGCCTGCGCTTCTTCACCGTCTTCGGCCCCCGCCAGCGGCCGGACCTGGCGATCGCCAAGTTCCTCCGCATGATCGCCGCCGGCGAGACGATCCCCTTCTACGGCGACGGCACCTCGAGCCGCGACTACACCTACATCGACGACATCATCAGCGGCGTGCTCGCCAGCTACGACCGCATCCCCAAGTACGGCTACCGCCTCTACAACCTCGGCGGCTCGGACCCCGTCACCCTCACCGAGATGGTCAGCGCCATCGGCCGGGTCGTCGGCAAAGAGCCGATCCTCGACCGCCAGCCGATGCAGCCCGGCGACGTCGAACGCACCTTCGCCGACCTCTCGCTCGTCAGGAAGGAACTCGACTTCAACCCCACGACTCGATTGAAAGACGGCATCGAGAAGCAGTGGGCGTGGATGCAGGAAGAAATTTTTGTCTAATATCTACGCTGATCGAGTTCATGACGCGGATCAAGCCAAACAATAAAGAAAACATCGTCAATGAAAAACCCATGGACTCTTCCGTGCTCGTGCTGACTGAGCGAGAATTGAAAAGCTGCGTGTTCAACTTGTTCACGCAAGTCACTGTTTAAACAAGTGAACCCAGATTCCGTAAGACTTTTATCGTTACCAAATCGTAACGGATGATTCCGAAGACCCCCACGAGCGCCGGCACGAAAAGAGCCGCAAGAAAAATTGCTCAGGTCTTTAAATCGATCTAATAAAATTGTAAAATATTTGGTTTCTCGATCAGCAAGTGAAAACTTACCGTTAGAGGGAACTGTCATGTATTTAAACGAAAACCGCAAACAACCATCTTCCGTCGGCGGTTTGACAGGAATACCACTAGATGATTTACTTGGACGCGGTATTCGATTCTTGTTCATTCAGCATTGCCCTGTAAAAACTTTGCATAGAATTTTTAGAAATTATGTTTTTACATGGAGCATCTAAGGGCAATCCTCTGCGAGCTTCTATCCAAGGGCGTTCTTCATGAGTCAGACGCTCTAGTTGCCACGTCGAAAGATCACCATATGCGCTTAAGACTTCTAGTACATGGCTTTTTTCTTCGCCAGGCAAAGACGGTTCAGGTAGATCTTCGATATCATCGATTGGTGTGCTTGTCACAATAGGTGCACCACCAAAATGCTTGTACATGCCATATAGTGGAGCGATAACCGGCCCGTGAATCCACGCTTGAAAATCCTCATCGAAAAGAGGTTTATTCTTAATGGCTAAATGCCATGCTTGCACGTAATAGAGCAGCTTTTGCAACCGAAGATTGGTCATTAGCTCGCCATGATTGTTGGCGTGCCAAATCAACCACTCGGCAACCTGCTTGGCTGATGTTTGCGACATGTGGAACACCTCTATCGGCAGCACGTAGCTTATCGACGCGAGGTCATGGCGTTGATGAACTATCCTAACAGATTCCCTTCGAAAATCAACCGCTAAACAAAAAACCGAGGGTTATCACTCCCTCGGTTTCTACTTTGTTTAGGTAAGAACGCTCACTCTTCCTTGCTCGCCCCCACCGGCTGCTCGGCGTCGCCCTCGGCCTTGGCCCCGTTGGGCGTCGGCTTGACGGGGGCGGCCGTCTTCTCGATCGAGAAGTACAGGTTCTCCGCCGGCTTGCCCTCCGGGCCGTCGTCCTTCCGCGTCACGTTCACCACGCACGGCGGCTTGGTCTCGCCCTGCAGGAGCATCTCCGACAGCGGATCTTCGATGTAGGTGCCGACCGCGCGACGCAGCGGCCTTGCCCCGAAGTCCGGGTTGTACCCCTTCTCGATCAGGAAGTCCTTGGCCTTCTGGTCGAGCTGCAGGGTGATGCCCTGCTCGACCAGCCGCTGCGCGACCTTGTTGACCTCGAAATCGACGATGCCGTCGAGGTTCTCCTTGGTGAGCGGGCGGAAGACGATGACGTCGTCGAGACGGTTGATGAACTCGGGGCGGAAGAACCGCTCGATCTCTTTCATCAGGATCGTCTTGATGTTGTCGAAGTCGACGGTCTCGGAGCGTTTCTGGAAGCCGAAGCCGCCGCCGCCCTTGATGAGGTCCGCGCCGATGTTGGACGTCATGATGAGGATGACGTTGCGGAAGTCGACGTGCCGCCCGAACGAGTCGGTCAGGCGTCCTTCTTCCATGATCTGGAGGAGCATGTTGAAGACGTCGGGGTGGGCCTTCTCGACCTCGTCGAGGAGGATGACGCTGTAGGGGCGGCGCCGCACCCGCTCGGTGAGCTGGCCGCCCTCCTCGTAGCCGACGTAACCGGGGGGCGCGCCGACGAGGCGGGAGACGTTGTGCTTCTCCATGTACTCGGACATGTCCAGCGTGATGAGCGCGTCCTCGTCGCCGAACATGAACTCGGCCAGCGTCTTGGCCACCAGCGTCTTGCCGACGCCGGAGGGCCCGACGAAGATGAACGAGCCCATCGGCCGCTTGGGATCCTTCAGGCCGGCCCGGGCGCGCCGGATCGCCTTGGAGATCGCCTTGACGGCCTCGTCCTGGCTGACAACCTTCTTGTGCAGCTCCTTCTCCAGGTCGAGCAGTCGCTGGGCCTCTTCCTTTTCCAGTCTCTTCAGCGGCACGCCGGTCATCTTGGAGACGACCTCGGCGATCACCTCGTCGTCGACGATGCCGGAGACCTCCTTGGCCTTCTCGCGCCATTCTTTCTGGAGCGTCTCCTTCTCACGCCGGGCCTTCTCGGCCCGGTCGCGCAGCTCGGCCGCCTTCTCGTAGTCCGCGGCCTTGACGGCCTCGTCCTTCTCGATGGTCAGCCGCTCAATTTCGCCCTCCAAATCAGCAAGATTCGGCGGCTTGGTCATGCTCTTGATCCGCACCCGCGCACCCGCCTCGTCGATCACGTCGATCGACTTGTCCGGCTGCACACGGCCCGAGATGTACCGACCGGCCATCTCGACGGCCGAACGGATCGCCTCGTCGGTGATCTGCACGCGGTGGTGCTGCTCGTACTTGTCGCGCAGCCCCTTGATGATCTCGATGGTCTGCTCGTTGCTCGGCGGGTCGACGGGGATCGGCTGGAAACGGCGGGCGAGGGCCGCGTCCTTCTCGATGTACTTGCGGTATTCGTCGAAGGTCGTGGCGCCGATGCACTGGATCTCGCCGCGGGCCAGAGCGGGCTTGAGGACGTTGGAGGCGTCGATCGCCCCCTCGGCCCCGCCGGCCCCGACCAGCGTGTGCAGCTCGTCGATGAACAGGATGACGTTGCCCGCGCGGCGGACCTCGTTCATCACCGCCTTGATCCGCTCCTCGAACTGGCCGCGGTACTTGGTGCCCGCGACCATCATCGCCAGGTCGAGGACGACCAGCCGGCGGTCGTGCAGGATGTCGGGCACGTCGCCGGCGATGATCCGCTGGGCCATCCCCTCGACGATCGCCGTCTTGCCGACGCCCGCCTCGCCGAGGAGCACCGGGTTGTTCTTGGTCCGCCGGCAGAGGACCTGCACCAGCCGCTCGATCTCCCGCGCCCGGCCGATGACCGGGTCGAGGTTGTTCTCGCGGGCCAGCTCGGTGAGGTCGCGGCCGAAGGAGTCGAGGGCGGGCGTCTTGCTCTTGCCCTGCTTGCCGCTCGAGCCGCGTGCGGATTCCCCGCCGCCGGCCAGCGCCTCGCTGGGGCCGCCGGCCGTGCCGCCGCCCCCGCCGCCGCTGACGGATTCGCTCTCGTCGTTGCCGGCCCCGAGCAGGTTGAGCACCTCCTCGCGGACCTCTTCGAGCTTGAGGCCGAGGTTCATCAGCACCTGGGCCGCCACGCCGTCGTGCTCACGCAGCAGCCCGAGCAGCAGGTGCTCGGTGCCGACGTAGTTGTGGTTCAGGTTGCGGGCTTCCTCGATGGCGTACTCGATGACCTTCTTGGCCCGCGGGGTCTGCGGCAGCTTGCCCATCGTCACCATGTCCGGGCCGCTCTTGACGAGCTTCTCAACTTCGAGACGGACCTTGCGCAGGTCGACGTCGAGGTTCTTGAGGACGTTGGCGCCGACGCCGGAGCCTTCTTTGACCAGGCCGAGGAGGATGTGCTCGGTCCCGATGTATTCGTGGTTAAACCGCTGGGCTTCCTGGTTGGCCAGGGCCATCACTTTGCGGGCACGGTCGGTAAAGCGTTCAAACATCTGTCACTCCCACGACGCCGGGCGTTACCCCACCTTCCACCGGCCAGAGCGTGTTCTCTGATCCTCAGAAGGTGTCGGCTCGGTGTCGCTGAATCGGTCGGCCGAGCTCTCACCCGGGCGTCCGCTGGTCCCTGTTCTTACCCTTTTCTGGGCGGTGTTTTCCCGTCTGGTTCGATCTCTCCGCGGCGG
Organism: uncultured Phycisphaeraceae bacterium; assembly: GCA_964652945.1. GTDB lineage: Bacteria > Planctomycetota > Phycisphaerae > Phycisphaerales > UBA1924 > CAZZDW01. Next base: position 34,964 of record CAZZDW010000023.1, on the reverse strand, counting down.
GTGGCTAACAGATCGGCTCGCCGTGGGCCGGGCTCTATCGACTTGCCTCCCCGTCTTGATGCGTTTCCCTTAAACCGGTTGCAGGTGCCCGTTCCTGACCGCGAGCGTGGGCGTCTTTGTTCTCCATAAGCGAGCGGCGTGCCGGGCTTGGGAGGGCCAAATCGGGGTGAAGTCGCCCGACAGGCTGCCACAGACCTGTTCATCGGGCCAGCAAAGCCGCGAAGCTGCCATTTCGACGCACGGTTTTCTGGGCTCCTTCTCGCGACACCCCCTCATGTTGGGCATAGTGTGTTGCAAACCGCTCAAACTTCCTTTATTCGCGCAAGAGGGCTTCGAGGTCTTTCTTGTCGCTCTCGTAGATCGCCATGCCGCGTGCCCGGACGAGCAGCTCGTCGCGGGCGGTCCGGCCGTCGGCCTGCTCGACCTGGGGGGCCAGCTCGCGGGCGTCGCGTGCGGCGTTGTCGGGGCGGAGGCTCGCGGCCAGCAGCCGCCGCTCGGGGTCGGTGAGGGCCTTGGAGACGGGGTAGAGGGCCTGCCAGGCCATGTCGGCGAGCATGGGCACGTCGGCCTGACGGCTCTTGCAGCGGTCGAGCAGCGCCACCAGCGTGGCCGTGTCGCCCTGGAGGAAGACGCTCATCGCCCCGGCCAACGCGGCCTCGGAAGTGACGGCGTCGGGCTGGTCCTTGAGCAGGGCCCGGGCCAGCCGAGCGGCGTCCTCATCACGGCCGAGCATGGCGAGCGTCCAGAGCATGCCGGCGTAGTCCTTGTCCTTGCCCAACGCCGCGACCTGCTCGGCGAGGTCGATCGGCTCGCCCTGGAGCGGCGGCGTGGTCTGGGCCCTGGTCCGCGCGGGACGGACGGTGATCAGCGGGTCGCCGATGAGGGCGATCTTCCACGCCGGGCCGTCGTCGAAGCGGACGGCGGCTCCCCACGGCAGGCCGGCGGCGAAGCGCGTGGTGAAGGCGGGGGTCGGGACGAAGCCCTGCAGGTAGGGCTCGTGGACCGAGCCGCAGTACGCGTACGCGCCGTGCTCGATGAACCGGGCGGCGATCGACTCGCGCTTGCTCGGCGCGGTGGCCGACCACGAGTGGACCATGTACACCATCGACGGGCGGCGGAGCATCGGCACGTCGGCCGAGCGGGCGATGCCGGGCGAAAGCTCGAACCAGCCGCCCTCGCCCTTGGAGTTGATCGCGATGAGCCCGGCGTCGATGCCCATCATGCGGGGCGGGGCTTCCGAGCCGCGGACGGCGGGGTTGCGCCCGCCGGCCGCCCGCCAGCGCCAGTCGTCAACGCCTTGCCCCCCCGCATCGTCAACCACGCACCCCCAGCCGAGTTTCTTGAGGGGCTCGGCGGCCTTGGTCGCGTCGTAGGTGTTCCACGGGTCGGTGTCCGGGTAGCCGTCGAAGAGCCACGCGGTGCCCGGGGTGAGGAAGAGGGCGCTCATCGCGTCGGCCGCGGCCCGGGGCGATGAGCCGAAGACCTGCCCCGCCCACGCCCAGCGGGTCGTGTAGTCGGGCTTGCCGTCGGGGGTCTTGTCGGCCTTGAAGCGGCCGATGACGTCGGTGAGCGCGAGCATCGAGCGGCCCTGGCGGTCGTCTTGGCCGAAGAAGACTTTCACCGGCGCGTTGATGCAGAGCGTGACGGCGTCGAGCTCGTCGCCGAGGGCTTTCCACTCGTAGCCGAGGGTGTCGCACGCGGCGGCGATCTGCTCGGCGAGCGCCGCCGCGGCGTCCGGCGAGCACCAGCCGGAGGGGCCGCCCCCGTCGGGAACGCCCGCCCAGACGATCGGCTGGCCCCGCCCGGCGGCGAGGGCGAGGCCGGCGGTCCACGCCGGGTCGCGCTCGTTCATGACGACCACGCCGGGGGGCGTGAGCCCGATCGCCTTGAACCGCTCCTCGACGTGCTCGCCCGCCGGCGTCTGCCACGCCGAGGCGAGGGCCGACTCGATCGCCGCGCGCCGCTCGGTCGCCGTGGCGGGGAGTGGGGGTGGCGCGGCGGCCGCGTCTTCCTGTTCAGACGGCTCGATCGCCGAGCCCGGCCAGCGCACCACGTGCGCGGGACGGTAGGCGCGGACGAATCGCGCGATCGCCCGGCGGGCCTCCCACGAGCCGTCGTCGATGAAGACCGGGAACTGGAGCTGCGGCGACCATCGCGCGATCGCGGCGACGTACGCCGATTCATTGGGAACAACGACGACGGTGTCCGCCGCGGGGATCTTGCCCTGCACCGAGGCGGCGCGGAGGCCCAGGCGGATGTTGGGCGGGTAGTCCGACAGCTTGACCGGGGACGCCGAGGGCTTGGCGTCGGCTTGCGCCGCGGTCGACGGCGCGGTAATCGCGGTCGTCAGCAGGCCGGCCAATACGGCGATCGTTTCTCGAACAGTGGGCATGTGAAGACTCTACGGGCGTCATCGGATGGAAGATCGGGGAACGATTTCATTCCGACGTGAACTGTGGCCACAGGCGAGACGCCTGTGCCACGGCTGGAGGAGAGGATTGCTCATACACTGGTGGCCATATGCCGAGCATGACCAGAGACGAGTTTGTGGCGGTGGTCCACGCCGCGAATGCGGGCGGGAATGGCCCAGGCGCGCCCGCGCTCGCCGGCGCTTCGCGGCACGCCAATCCCACCACCATGCTGATCCCCGTGGCGGTCTCGCTGATGGACGACCTGCTCACGCCGGTGCTCGCCTACCGACGGCTCGTCGCGCCCGATGAGCGGACCGCGCCGTCGTTCCTCTTTGAGTCGGTCGAAGGGGGCGAACGCCTCGGGCGGCACTCGATCCTCTCGGCCCGGCCACGCATCGAGGTCATCGCCCGGCAAGGCGAGGTCACCGTCCGCCGAGACATGAGCGAAGACCCCGAGAGCCTCGTCAGCGTGATGGAGACGACCTGCGACGCGCAGGACCCCTTGGAGTTGATCCGCGAGTTTTCGGCGACGATGCGTGTGGTCAAGCCGCCGGCGAAGAAGGGGGTGAATGAAGGGGAATACGTCCTCGGCGGGTGGTTCGGGTATGCCGGGTACGACAGCGTGCGGTACGTCGAGCCGGAGAAGCTGCAATGGACGAGCGCCCCGCCCGACGATCGGCGGCTGCCGGACGTGCACTTTGCGTATTACGACTCGGTGGTGACGTTCGATCATGTCAAGAAGACGGTGCACGTCACCAAGCTGGTGGAGATCAAGGAAGGGGAGGAGGGCAAGGCCGGGGAGCTGTACGACCGCGCGGTCGCGTGGCTCGAGGAGCGCGTGCGGCAGCTGCAATCGCCCAGCAGGACGCTGACGTGGGGAAGGCTCGACGAACAACACGTTCGCACAGGCACCCCCCCAACGCCTGTGCCACGGCAACCGCGAGAACTCACGTCGAACATGACGGAGGCGCGGCACGCCGAGATGGTCGCCAAGGCGAAGGAGTACATCGTCGCCGGCGACATCTTCCAGGTCGTCGTCGGGCAGCGCTTCGAGCGGGTCAGCACGGCCGACCCGTTCGACGTGTACCGGGCGCTGCGGACGGTGAACCCCAGCCCGTACATGGTGTATCTGCAGGCCGAGGGGTGCATGCTCGTGGCGTCGAGCCCGGAGATTTTGTGCCGTGTGAAGCGCGAGGCGGCGAAGGATGGGGCGGAGGAGGCGGTCGTCGTGACCAACCGGCCGCTTGCGGGCACGCGCAAACGCGGCTCGACGCCCGAAGAAGACGCGGCCCTCGAACGCGAGCTGCTGGCCGACCCGAAGGAGCGGGCCGAGCACATCATGCTGGTGGACCTCGGGCGCAACGACGTGGGGCGCGTCGCGAGGGCCGGCACGATCGGGCTGCCGAGCGTGATGGCGGTCGAGCGGTACAGCCACGTGATGCACATCTCCTCGACGGTCACCGGCGAGCTGCGCGAGGGGATGACCTGCTGGGACGCGCTCCGCGCGGCGCTGCCCGTCGGCACCATCTCGGGGGCTCCCAAGATCCGCGCGATGCAGATCATCGACGAGCTGGAGCCGGTCCGCCGCGGGCCCTACGGCGGCGGGATGGGGTACGTCTCCCTCGACGGGGAGATGGACATCGCGCTGGCGCTCCGCACCATCGTCGTGCCGGTGGGGATGCGCAGGCACGGCACGGGCGGGAAAGACGAGTGGGTGTACCACCTGCAGGCGGCCGGGGGGATCGTCGCCGACTCGGTCGCCCGCGACGAGTATCTGGAGACCGTCAACAAGTCCGCGGCTCTGGCCCGCGCGATCGACGTCGCGGAAACCGCGTTTGATGGAGCAGAGAGTGGCGCGTAAGCGGACACGCCGGCGGGTGGCGGTCGTCACCGGCTCGCGCGCCGAATACGGCCTGCTCAGGCCGGTGATGCGGGCGGTCGCGGCGCGGCGCGACCTGGAGCTGCGCGTGATCGCCTGCGGCTCGCACCTGATCGGGCCGGCGTCGAGGCAGACGGTGCGCGAGGTTGAGCGGGAGTTCCCGCCGCCTGTTCTTGCGGCGAAGGTGAAGATGCAGGGGGAGAAGGGAAGGGGGAAGGCGTCGGTGGTTGGAGTGATTGCAGAGCGCTTGCGCGATTCGGCCGCGGTCGGCAAGGGGATGCTCGGCTTTGCGGAGGCGTACGCGGAGCTGGAGCCCGATTGGGTCGTGGTGCTGGGGGATCGGATCGAGGCCTTTGCCGCGGCGGCCGCGGCGTCGGTGGGGGGGATCGCGGTCGCGCACATCCACGGCGGCGACCGGGCCGAGGGGATCGCCGACGAGGCGATGCGGCACGCGATCACCAAGCTCGCGCACGTCCATTTCGCGGCGACCGACGCCTCGGCGCGGCGGATCGTCAAAATGGGCGAGCCGAAGGAGCGCGTCGTCGTCGTCGGGTCGCCGGCGGTCGACGGGCTGGAGGCGATGGGCGGGCGAACCAGCTCTGAAACCGTGGGGCTGAGCCCCACGGCTTTCGAACATCTGCAAGCGGTCGTGCTCCTCCACCCGGCAGGATTGGGCGATCGCGCCGAACGCGAGACCGCGACCAAACTCGCCCGCGGCATCGCGGCGTATCTCAAGCAGCACACCCTGCCGACCGACGGCGTGCTGGTGCTCGCGCCGAACCACGACGCCGGGCGGGCGGCGATCGTCGAGACGTGGAACAAGATCGTGCCCACATACGGCTGGGTGATGGCCGAGCACCTGCCGCGGGAGACGTTCGTCGGCGTGCTGAAGCGGCTGCGCGAGCGGAGCGGGTTCCTGGCGGGCAACTCCTCGGCGGGGCTCATCGAGTGCGCGGCCCTGGGCGTTGCGGCCCTCAACGTCGAGCCGCGGCAGAACGGGCGCGAACGGGCGCAGAACGTCGTCGACGCCGACGCCTTCGACGAAGCCCGCCTCGCCGCGGGGCTGCGGGCGGTCGCCCGGCGGGCACGGCATGTTCGGCCGAGCGACCGCTTCGGCGACGGGCACGCGGGGGAGCGGATCGCCGCGGCTCTTGCGGCGATGGGGCGTCTGCTCGACGAGCCGGCGTTCAGCCGCAAGCTCAACGTGTATTAGTGGAGTCACCGCCGGCGCGTGCTTCGTAAGAAAACGCGCGTCGAACAACCGAGCTCTTTGTGGCACAGGCGTCTGGCCTGTGCACGAACGCTGGAGCCGCACGGCACAGGCGGGGACGCTGCGCCACGTGAAACAGCCTCCCCAAACCCAGAATTTCCTGACGGATATCAAACAAAGCCGGGGCGACTCTCGAAAAAGGGGATCAGGCTCCGGGTTTTCCGCGAATACACTCGGGACGCGGCCCGCGCGCCGGCGCGGCGATGCCGCGCTGGGCGTATGGGGGAGCGGGCCGGGCACCGGCCGCGGGGCGCGGGGCAAGGACCGGACGGCAGGCAGGAGGTTTCGATGAGCGCACGCATCGGCGGCGGGCGGATGACGACGAAACGCGGCACGAGCGGGTTCAGCCTGATCGAGCTGCTGGTGGTCCTGGCGATCCTGGTGATCGTGATGGCGATCATCATCCCGGTGCTCGGGCACGCGCGGAACGCGGCACGCAAAGCCGCGACCAGCGCGACCATCGCCGACCTCACCGCATCGTGCGGCGCTTTCCGCAACGACCAGCGCCGCGAGCCGGGGTACTTCTCGCTCGCCGACATGGGGCACGCGGACAACAAGGACTACGGCTTCACCACGATGAACAACGTGCTCATCGACCTCTGCGGCGGGCTGGCGACCGGGCGCGAGAACACCGACGCCACCGCCCCCGTCGTCAAGGTCGGGCCCAACGCCGACGCGCTGGTGCTCTTTGACAAGCGGCTCATGGCCCTCGACGACAGCGCCAAATCGCCCGGCAGCGGCGGGAGCGGGGGCGGGTACTTCCGCCCCGGCACGGCGCTGATGGACTGGAAGTTTTACGAGAAGACCGTGGGCTCGCCGTCGAGCATGACCAGCCAGCAACTGCTGCAGCAGAAGTATCTCAACGCTCGGCCGGCCAACCGCGTCATGCCTGATTTGGTCGACGCGTGGGGAAGCCCGATCCTCGGATGGGGCGTCGACACGTCGCTGTCGCCGGCGGACGCGGCGGGGGGCTTTGGCAAGGAGGACAGCTCGACGCCGGGGCGGGCGCTGGTGTACTGGGCGCAGAACGCCGCGTTTTTGAAGGCGACCAAGACGGCCTCGCGGAGCGGCAGCGGGGCCAACCAGCAGGAGCTGAGCCTCCTGGGCGTCAACAACCTGTCGAACGTGAACGCGAACCTGCAGGCGCTCTTGGGCAACCCGTCGTACCCGGACCCGAGCGACCCGAGCAAGCCGGCCGCGGCGCGCGGGCCGCTGGTGTTCCAGTCGGCCGGGCCCGACGCGGTGTACATGGGCAAGGAGGACCGCGGCGGCAAGAAGGCCGGGGGGACCGCGGCGGCGTACACCTCGACAACGGGGACCGACGCGATGTTCGACTTTGACGATCTGATCTTCTCGGCGGGGCAGTGAGCGCCTCGGAGCACGCCGCGCACGATGGCCTGGGAGCTGCACGAGCATCGGCTGGAGCGGTTGCGCCAGCGCCGGGTAAAGCCGGCGCGTGACGTGGCGATGACGCCGATCATCAGCGAGGAGGCCCGGCTCCTGCGGCGGACGCAGCGGTCGCTGGCGGGGATCGCCGCGGCGTGGGACACGGTGGTGCCCAAGGAGCTGGCCGGGAAGGCCGTGCTGGTGAGCCTGTCACGCGGCGTGCTGACGGTGCGGGTGCGCGACGCGGCGGGGCGGTTCGCGCTCGACCGCTTCCTGCGGGGCGGCGGCGAGCGGGCGATCCTGCAGAGCGGGCCGACGGGCGTGCGGAAGGTGAAAGTCGTGGTGGGGTGAGCTTTTTTCTGCCGGGTTCTTGATGACGGGGCAACACGCCCCGTCTCGCATCACGCTATCGCAGCATCTCCGGGCGCAGGCCGTCGATCTGGAGGCACTCGATGCCGACGACGAGCCAGGGGCCGTCGCGTTCGCGTTGCCAGTAGAGCCGCCAGGTCGAGCCGCTGTCGGCGTCGTAGAGGGACTGGCTCGAGCCGACCCAGACGCGGACCTGCGTGCGCCCGGCGGCGATGCCGTTGATGGCGCCCGAAGCGGGTGTGTCGAGCACGGCCTGGTGGTTGCCCGTGCGGTGCCGGGTGATCGTGCCGGGGCCGAGGGCGCGGAGGCGGCTCAGGATGTGGTCGCGCGTCAGGATCGGCCCCGAGCCGAGCGAGAGCGTGCAGTCGGGGGCGAGCATGGACTCGACCGCCGGCACATCAGGGGTGACGGCCGAGGCGACGAGCCGGTCGGTGAGGGCGATGAGGCGTTCACGCGGCGTCTCGACGAGCCAGCCGGTGAGCGTGACCGCCGCCGCCAGCACGACGCCGGCCGCGAGGCCCGCCAGGCCGATCCGCCCTTGGCCGAGGCGGCGGAGCAGGACGAACGCCGCGGCGCCGGCGATCAGCAGCACCACGGCCGTCGGCAGCGGATCGGTGAGGACGAGGCGCTCGAAGAGCCCCGCCCTCTCGCCAGGGAGCGGCGGAACATTGGCGGACGACAGTGCGCCGAGCTGGGCGAGTGTGAGCATGAGCTGTATTCCTGTACGGATGATCGCCCGTTTCAGGTCTGACCAAATCGCGCAATCTTTGCAGCAGAACTTGCGGAGATTATGCCGATGTACCGGGCGGCGGAGAAGTCTTTCGGCGGCTGTCCCTCGCTTGCGATTCGGGCTCGTCGGAGGGGCGCTCACGAACAGGCATACGAGGAGCGAGCAGGGTGACGACGCTGACCGAGACGAGCACGCTGGAGAAAAACCTCCGCGCGATCGCGCGGTCGTCCCCCGCGGCGGCGCGGCTCATCGCCGAGACCCCGCCGCGTGAGGACGCGGCGTTCTTCACCGCCGACGACGGCGCGCTGGCGGGCGAGGTCGACGGCGTCGGCCTCTGCAGCAAACGGCGGCCGATCCAGGAGGCCGAGCGGCTGGTCTCGCAGGTCGACGTGACCAAGGTCGCGACGATCGCGATCAGCGGCTTCGCCCTCGGGCACCACGTCGCCCAAGCCGCGCGCAAGCTCAAGGGGCAGGGGCTGGTGGTCGTCTTCGAGCCCGACGTGCCGCTGCTCCGCGCGGTGCTCGAGCGGGTGGACATCACGCCGTGGTGGTGCCCGCCGGCGGGCTCGACGGCCGGGGGAGGCGGGTCGCCGTGTCTGCTCGTGACCGACGCCGACGACCGCGCGGCCCTCAGCCAGGGCTTGCAGGGGCGCGAGCGCGACCTGGCGCTGGGGCTGACGCTCCTCGAGCACCCGCCGAGCAGGGCGCGGCTCGGCGAATCGGGGAAGACGTTCCACGCGGCGGTCGACGCGGTGATGCAGGCCTTCCGCCCGGCGATCATGTCGGCCCTGGTCAAGTCGGCCGAGATGTTCCGCAACGCGACGCAGAACCTCGAGTATTTCGCGCGGGGGAACGGCGTGCGCGAGCTGCAGGACATCGCCAAGGGGCGTCTCGGCGTGGTCGTCGCCGCGGGCCCGAGTCTGCAGCGGAACATCGACGCGCTCGCCGAGGCGGTGCGTGCGCACGGGCGCGAGCGGCTCGCGATCATCGCGGTGCAGACGGCGCTCAAGACGCTGCTGGCGAAGGGGATCAAGCCGCACTTTGTGGTGGCGGTCGATTACGCGGAGATCTCGCGGCGGTTTTACGAGGGACTCACGCGTGACGAGGTCGAGGGGATCACGCTCGTCGTCGAGCCGACGGTCAACCCGGCCGTGACCGACGCGTGGGCCGAGCTGGGCGGGATGGTCCGCACGACCGACGACGCGATGCTCGACCTCTTGCTGGGCGAGGAGGTCGTGCGGGCGATCCCGCCGGGCGGCATGGGGCATCTGGAGCGTGCCGCGACGGTGGCGCACCTGGCGTATTACCTGGCGCGGCACCTCGGCTGCGAGCCGGTGGCGCTCATCGGGCAAGACCTCGGCTTCACCGACGGGCAGTATTACGCGGGCGGGGCGGCGATCCACGACGTGTGGGGAAGCGAGCTCAACCCGTTCCTCACGCTCGAAACGCTGGAGTGGCAGCGCATCGCGCGGATGGGCGCGCGGCTGATGCTCGAGACTGACGTGCTCGGGCGGCCGGTGTACACCGATCGGCAGATGCACTCGTACCTCGTGCAGTTCGAGCGCGACTTTGCGAAGGATGCCGCTCGCGGCCTGACGACGATCGACGCGACCGAAGGGGGCGTGCGCAAGGCGAACACCACGCCGATGCCGCTGCGCGGGGTGATCGAGACGTATGTGACGGGCGCGCAGGGCGCGGCCGCGTCGCCGATCGGCGTGCCGATATCGGCGGCGCGTGAGCATGACGCGGCGAAGAGCGCGGCGGCGGTGCGCGAGCGCGTGCAACTCGTGCGGCAGGCGGCGTGGCGCGTGCACGAGCTGTCGGACTTGGCCGCGGTCTGCCTGAGCGAGATGCTCGAGCACCAGGCCGACCAGCGGCGCGTCAACGGGCTCATCACCAAACTCGAAGGGCTCAAGCGGCAGGTCGCGGCGGCCGAGCCGGCCTTCACGCTCACGCAGTTCCTCAACCAGGCCGGCGTGCTCAGCCGTGTCCGCAAGGACCGCGACATCGTGCTCGCCGGCGACCTGACGCCGATCGAGCGGCAACGGCTGGAGATCGAGCGCGACCTGCTGAACGTCCGCGGCACGGGCGACGCCGCGGAAGAGCTGGAGCACATCCTCGACGAGGCGCTGGCCGCACTCGACGGCGCGCCCAAACGCACACGCCCCCCCGCCCCCCCCGCGCCGCCAGAAGTCGCGGCGGGCGCACCCGACAACGAGCCGGCCGACGTGCGCGTCACGCGGCAATCGCTCGCCACCTGCGCGGCGGTCGTCGCGCTGTTCGATCGGCCGACCGCCCACCCCGGCGCGCACGGCCCGACGCCGATCCCCGAGATCACCGTCGCCGGCACGACCGCGCTGGAGCTGACGCTCCGCCGGCTGGCGCGGTCGCGCGAATGCGAGCGCCTCGTCGTGCTGACCGACGACATAGAGCGTGCGAGGCGAGCGGCGGGGAGCGCGGCCGGCTTGTTCGACGCACGCGGCGGCGTCGAGTTCGTGCGCGCCGCGCACGCCTTCGACCCCATCCGGCACCGGCGCACGCTCGCGGCCCGCGCGTGGGCACGCCGTTCGTGGCGCGGCGGGCTCGGCGGCGCGACCGTCTTCGACGAGGTCTTCGACGCCGAGTTGCTTGGCGCGGCCCTCACGCAGACCGGGCTCAACGCCGCGCTCGTCGTCTCGACGGCGTGGTGCATGGTCGATCCTGCGTTGTGCGATGAACTCGTGCGACGCTGCCGCGAGAACCCGGAGAAGCACGGCTTCACCTTCTCGCAGGCCCCGCCGGGCCTGGGCGCGTGCGTGCTGACGCGCGGCATGGTCGACCGCCTCGCCGAGCAAAGCCGGGTCGCCCAACAGCACGGGACCGCCCGCCCGTCGCTCGGCTCGCTGGTGGGGTATTGGCCGACCTCGCCGTCGATGGACCTGATCGCGTTCCCGATGTGCGCGCCGGTCGAGCCGAGCGTGCGCGACGCGGGCCTGCGGCTTAGCGCGTGCTCGATGAACGACGCCCGCGTGCTCGGATCGCTCATCGCCTCGCTCGGCGGCGTGGACAAAGCTGTCGAGGCCGACGCGAAAACGATTGTCTCGGCGTGGGGTCGCCTCGCAGCAAATATTCGCGCTGCGCAGCCGGAGATCGTGACGATCGAGCTCACGGCCGCGCGCGACGAGTTCGTTGACGGTGGCACGCCGTCGATGAGCGAGTCGCACGCGGCGGCGCTCCTCGAAGCGATCGCGAAGTTCTCGCCCGGCGCGGCGGTCTCCTTCGAGGGCTCGCCGAGCCTCCGCGGGACGCTGGTCCACCGCGGCGACCCGCTCGCGCACGACGCGCTGCCGCGGCTGATCGCACGCGCCCGCTCGCTGGGGCTTGTCACGCACGTGCGGAGCGAGCTGGTCTGCGGTGATCCCACCCTGCGGCGGGTCGTCGACGCGCGGCCGGAGGTCGTCAGCGTCGACATGTTCGCCGAGATGCAGGAGACCGCGGCGGGGCTCGCCGGTCGCGACCTGTGGCGGCGCTGCCGCGAGAACATCGCCACGCTGCTGGGCGCAACGGACAAGACGGAATCGCCGAGCGAGCCGGGGCCGAGCCACGTCGCCGGCGGCGGCTGGGTCGTGCCGCGGCTGACGCGGCGCGACGCTGTGTACGAAGAGGTCGAGCCGTGGTACACGCGCTGGCTCATGCTCGCCGGCTGGGCGGTGATCGATCCGCTGCCGGCGCCGATCGACGGCGAGCGCATCACGCCGCTGCCCGTCCCGACGAGCACGCGGCGGCGCGACGCCGAAACCGTGCTGTTCGTCCGCGCCGACGGCTCGGCGCACGCCGGCGCATGGGGCGGTGCTGCCACACGAGCCGGCAATGTCTTCTCGACGCCGATCGAGCACATCTGGAGCGCACTGCACGCATGAAGGGGGCGCTGGCGATCATCCTCGGACGCGCGGGGAGCAAGGGGCTGCCCGGCAAGAACATGCGCCCCGTCGCGGAGAGGCCCTGCGCCGCGTGGACGATCGGACACGCGCTGCACAGCCGCCGTGTCGAGCGTGTCGTCGTGAGCAGCGATGACGCGGAGCTGCGCACGCTGGCGCAGAGCATGGGCGCGATGGCGTTCGACCGCTCGGCGGAGCTGGCCGGCGACACGGCGACGATCGACGCCGCGGCCCGCGATGCGCTGGAACAGTTTGAAGAACATCACGGTCGGCTCGATGACGCCGCGGCGATCGTCATCCTCTACGCGAATGTCCCGGTGCGCCCCGCCGATCTCACGGATCGCGCGGTCGACCGGTTCGAGCGCGGCGACGCCGACAGCGTGCAGTCGTTCTCGCGCGTCGGCAAGCACCATCCGTGGTGGATGGTGCGCATCGAGAGCGACGGCACACTCGCCCCGTGGCAGGACGAGGAACACGGCCTTTTCCACGGCGTGTACCGCCGGCAAGACCTGCCGCCGGCCTTCGTGCCCGACGGCGGCGTGACGGTCGTCTCGCGCGAAGCGCTCACGCTGGGGCTCGACGGCGTCGCGCCCGGGCCGCACGCGTTCCTCGGCAGGCCGTCGAGACGCCGCGGCATCATCTCGGGCGGCGAACGCGACGAGCACGCCGTCGTGGACATCGACACGCCCCTCGACCTGCTCGTCGCCGAAGCGGTGTTGACATCGCGCGGTTCCAAAGCGGAGCGCTCATCGTGAACATCCGCGGCAAAGCGATTGGTCACGATCAAGCGCCGTATGTCATCGCCGAGATCGGGGTGAACCACGACGGCGACCCCGCGCGGGCGCTCGAACTGACGCGCATCGCGGCGAACGCCGGGGCCGACGCGGTAAAACTCCAGTATTTCAAGGCCGATCTGCTGATGAGCCGCGCATCGAGCCTGGCGGCGTACCAGGCCGCGGCGGGCGAGCGCGACCCGCGCGAGATGCTCCGCCGGCTGGAGCTGCCGCTGAACGCGATGGCCGCGGTGATCGACGAGGCGCACCGGCTGGGCCTGGCCGCGATCGTGACGATCTTCAGCACGGAGCTGGTGGACGAGTGCGCCGCGCTGCCGTGGGACGCGTACAAGTCCGCCTCGCCCGACATTATCCATAAGCCGCTGCTGGAAGCGGTGGCCGCGCTGGACAAGCCGCTGATCGTCAGCACCGGCGCGGCGACGCTCGACGAGGTGATGCGAGCCGCGGACTGGCTGACCGGCGTGCGGCGTGAGCAGCGCCTCGCGGTTCTCCAGTGTGTGAGCAGCTACCCGATCGATCTCGAACACGCCGCGTTCGGCGGGATCGTCGCGCTCAAGCGGGAGCTGGCCGGCGTGCCGATCGGCTACAGCGACCACACGCGCGAAGAAGAGACCGGCGCATTGGCGGCATCGTGCGGCGCGTGCATCCTCGAAAAACACCTGACCGATGATCGGACGCGGCCGGGCCCCGACCACGCGGCGTCGGCCGACGCGATCGGGTTCGAGCGATACACCACACTCGCCAAGGACGCGCACACGGATCACGTTCAAGGCGGGCCCGGCCTGACGCCGGCTCACCTCTCGATGATCGCCGAGGCCCTCGCTCGCCCGGAGAAAATACTGCTCGATCAGGAGCGCGACGTCCGCCGTGTCTCGCGCCAGTCGATCGTCGTGCGCGCCGATCGAGCCACGCCCCTGCCCGCCGGCACAATCCTGACGCGCGAGGACCTGCGATTTGCCCGTCCCGGCACGGGGATCGAGCCGTGGCGGATCGACGAGATCGTGGGGCGTGAGCTGACCAAAGACGCCGAACCGGATATGCCTCTCACGCTGGAGCACCTCGCGTAGACGTGCGAGATCGAGACGCGACCGCTCCTGAAAGAGCGTGTCTCTCGATCTCTGTGTCTTGCTCGCTCGCTCACGCTCGCGTCTCGTATGAGAGCGTCAGGTTTAGCACACACACTCCGTGCGCTTCGGGCTCGTGCGTGGTGCCCGATTCTGTTCACACCATATGGAAATACATCGACTCGCCGACCTTGCGGGCGGTGTCTTGGCCGACGAGCAGCTCGCCGACTTTGAGCGCGAACTCGATCGCGGTGCCGGGCGCTCGGCTGGTGACGAGGTTGCCATCGACGACGACGTGCCCGGTGCGGTGCTTGGCGGTCGGCGGGAAGCGCCGCTCCATGCCGGGGAAGCACGTGCAATACTTGCCGTCGAGCAGGCCCATCGGCCCGAGCACGACGGCCGGGGCGGCGCAGATCGCCGCGACGATCTTGCCCTCGTCCCAGTGGTGCCGGATGATGTCCTTGGCGGCGTCGCTGCGGGCGATGTGGTCGGCCCCGCGCGAGCCGCCGGGGATGACGAGCGCGTCGAAGGTGATGCCGCCGATATCCTCGACGAGCATCGAGGCGCGCATCGGCGTGCCGTGTGCGCCGCGGGGCGTCTCGGTGCCGACGCCGGCGTACGTCACGTCGACGCCGCAGCGGTGCAGCACGTCGCCGGCCGTCACCGTCTCGATCTCCTCCGACCCTTCGGCCATCAACACCAGGGCGGTCTTCGACATCGCGTGCCTCCTTGGACAAACGCAGCTTCTCCAGATTACCTCACGTTTTGAATATTGGAAAGCCTTTCTGAACAAGTATGCTCAATGTGCTATGCAGGGGGATGCGCCATCCCCCTGCAACCCCCTTGCGTAGAACCGAGGCCGCCGTCTGTCGTGGCACAGGCGTCCCGCCTGTGCGCGGACATTATCCGCGGCTCATCCTCAACCCGCTGCGCTTCTCCAATAATCCGTGATGAGCCACGAGTCAGGCGATCGGTCATCCGGTTCCCCGCCGCACATGTCCGCCGCGGAGTTCCGCAGGCGTGGCCGCGAGATGGTCGATTTCATCGCCGACTACTGGGAACAACTCGACGCGGCCCCTGACGACGCACGGCAGCGCCCTGCCGTGCGCTCAAGCGTCCAACCGGGCGAGGTCTTCGACGCCCTCCCGCCGCATGCGCCCGAGCAGGGCGAGCCGTGGGAGTCGATCCTCGCCGACGTGTCGCGCGTGGTGATGCCGGGGCTGACGCACTGGCAGTCGCCGAGCTTCTTCGGCTACTTCCCGGCCGACGGCTCGTTCCCCGCGATCCTCGGCGACCTGCTCTCGACGGGCCTGGGCGTGCAGGGGATGCTCTGGCAGACCTCGCCGGCCTGCACCGAACTCGAGACGCGCGTCCTCGACTGGCTCGCCGAGGCGATCGGCCTGCCGAGCGCGTTTCTGTCGGTGCGGGGGGGTGGGAAGGGCGGAGGGGTCATCCAGTCGACCGCGAGTGAAGCGGTGCTGGTCTCGCTGCTCGCCGCCCGGCACACGCTCCGCGCGTGGCACGCGCACGCGGGCGGCTCTACGCCACTGCATCCCACCATCTACACCTCGACGCAGGCGCACTCGTCGGTCATCAAAGCGGCGATGGTCGCGGGGCTGGCCGACTCGGCCGACGACCGCGCCCACGTCCGCCTCGTCGGCGTCAACCCCGACGGCTCGATGGACACGGGCGAGTTTGCACGGCTCATCAGGGAAGACATCGCACACAACAGGCACCCGTGCTTCGTCGCCGCCACGCTCGGCGCCACCGGCATCGGCGCGATGGACCGGCTCGACGAGATCCACGAGGCCGTGCGCGCCGCAGCGCCGCCGCACGCGCCGTGGCTGCACGTCGACGCGGCGTGGGCTGGCTCGGCGCTGGTCTGCCCCGAGCACCGCTCCATCCTCCGCGGCGTCGAGCACGCCGACTCCTTCTCCTGCAACCCGCACAAGTGGCTGCTCACCAGCTTCGACTGCTCGTGCCTGTGGCTGCGCGACAGCCGCCCGCTCACCGACGCGCTCAGCATCACGCCCGAATACATCCGCAACGCCGCGACCGACTCGGGAGCCGTCATCGACTACCGCGACTGGCAGGTGCCGCTCGGCCGGCGGTTCCGCTCGCTCAAACTCTGGTTCGTCCTCCGCCACTACGGCATCGCCGGGCTGCAATCGCACATCCGTGAGCACGTGCGCCTCGCCGAGTTGTTCGAGTCGTGGATACAAGAAGACAACCGCTTCGACGTGCCCGTGCCGCGTTCGCTGAGTCTGGTCTGCTTCCGCCTGATCAAAGACGCCAACGGCCGCACGCTCTCGCCCGAAGAATCCGACGCCGCGACCCGCGCCCTGATGGACCGCCTCAACGACGACGGCGAGGTCTTCCTGACGCACACCGTGCTGCCGCCCGAGGTGCCGCACACAGGCGGCAGGCTCGTAATTCGCATGGCGATCGGGGCGACGCTGACCCAGGAGCGCCACGTCCGCCGAGCGTGCGAGCTGATCCGGGACGCTGCTGGAAATTAAGAGTCATCCAGGGCCTGTCTTTGGTGGCACCGGTCGGGGGGGCCAGATCGGTGCGTGGGCAAACCCTCCTATCCCGCTCGCTCCCGCTCGCGTCTCGTTCGAGACGCCCCGGTTCGCAAATAGCCCCCTGTGTGCAGACCACGTCGGACACGATACCCTGTGGGCATGTCCTGCGCGTATCCCCACATCCCGAACGTCGTCGCGCTGTGCCTGCTCGCTCCGTGCCTGTGGGCGGGTGGCTGCTCGCAGCAGGCCCGCCCCGACGAGGGCTCGCGCGGCGAGTCCGGTCTGCAACGCGGCCGCGACGTTTCCAGCACCACCGCCGGGGCCGCGACGACCGACGCCCAGCGGCCGGCGCTCACCGCCGACGCCGCTCGACCCGAAACGCCCCGCCCCGACTACGAGAGCCAGACGGCCCAGGTCGACGAGCCGCTCGTCTCCGCCGAGCAGTACGACGCGGCCTTCGAGGCCGCCCAGGAAACCCTCCGCCGCCTCGGCTTCCTCCTCGAGCGCGTCGACGCCCGCGCCGGCGTCATCACGACCCGTCCCAAAACAACAGGAGGTCTGGCGACGCTCTGGCACCGCGAGCAGGCGACCCTCGGGGCCGAGTTCGAGGACGCCCTGCACCGCCAGCGCCGCACCGTCCGCATCGAGTTCGCCCCCGAGACGCCGCCCACCGGGCAAGCCCCTCCCTCTTCGGTTTCTCCCGCGGCAGAAGCCCCCACGGACGTGCCCGCCTCACCGACGCGCCTGCGCGTGCGGGTGATCCTCGAGCGGATGAACCGGCCGCTGCACCGCATCGACACCGACTCGATCACGTCGAGCACGTACGCGGTCGATCCGTACCTGCCCGGCCGCGGCACGGAGCGCGACTACGCCGTCCCCTTCGCCGAGGACCGCGAGCTGGCGCAGTGGATCGTGGACGAGATCGTCGACGAAGCGGGGCTCGACCCGACGCCTAAAAAGTGAGACGGGGCGTATCGCCCCGTCTCGGTTGATCCTTCTCAAAGTTCAACGCATCCGCGTTACGCCCGACGTTTCCGCCGCGTCGCCGCCAGCCCGCCCAGGCCCAGCATCGCCAGGGCGCTCGGGGCCGGCACGACAAAGAAGACGTTCCCCTGCATCTGCGTGTTGGTGGTGTTGAGCTCGATGATGTCGCCGAGGGTGAGCGTGTTGATGAGGTCGAGGTAGGGCGTCAGGTCCGCGTCGATCTCGTACCAGAAGCGGTCGCCCGCGCGGGTGCGCTCGAACTGGTCGGCGATGATGACCGTCATCAGCTCGCCGACGCTGCTGCCGTTCATGTGGTCCTCGGCGAGCATGCCGACCCACGGGTCGATCGAGTCGACGCTGCCGTAGACGCTGGCGAGCGCGGCGGCGAGGACCGGGTCGGAGGTGATGTCCGAGAAATCGTTCACCGCGGCAAGGCCGTAGGCCGTGCGCATCAGGTTGTAATCGCACAGCCCGTGGTCGCGCGACCGCTGGATGTTGAGGGCCGCAAGGTCCATCCCGCCGGCCCCGGGGGGGCCGAAGAGGAAGTTACGCACGTCATCGATCACCTGGGTGTCGATCTCGTTAGCCTGCGAGGAGGCGAGCCCCTTGAGGATCGGGTCGATGCCGGCGCTGGTGATGCTGCTGGGGTTGAAGAACGACGCCAGCAGGCTGAGGTTGCCCTGGGCGATGGTGTTGCCGTTGTCGTCCATGCGGTGCAGCGTCGAGCTGAGCATGGTGTGCCCGATGCGGAACGCGGCCGTCGAAAACTCCGTCGAGATCGTCGAATCGACGCCCGAGTCGTACCCGCCGTACGACCCCATCGCGCTGTCGCCCAAGAGGGCCGGCAGCCAGTCGGCGTAGGTGATCTTCTGGATCTCGGCCCCGACGAGCTTGCGGGACATCTGGTAGATCTCCTCGTCGCTCCACGACGGGTTGGCCGCCGCGAGCGTGTCGGCCCAGCGGTTGTGCTCACGCATGAACAGCGTGTGCATCGCCGTCAGCCCGGACTGCTCGTTGGCGCGGATATCACCGGCCACAAAGACCGACGTCGCCGGCGTGCCGAACGGACCCGGGTCCACCGGCAGGTTGGTCGTGTTGATCGGCAGCAGGTCGCCCGTGGCGTTGCTGGAGGTGCGGAGCTTGCCGCCGTTGAACGTGCGGAGCCCGTCGGCGACGTACTGCGACGAGCCGTAGACGTTCGAGCCGTCCAGGTACGAGGTAATGAAGTTGGCCTGCTGGCGGCAGTCGTCGTCGCCCGTGCCGCTCATATACGTCGAACGGGTGAAGTTGATCGGCGTGCCGAGGAAGTACGGGTCGCTGCCCGACGTCGAGATCGACGCGGCCTCACCCGAGGCGGCGGTCGTCAGGTCCAGGTCGTGGTCGACAAACTGCCCCCACTGCCAGATCATGTCGCTGAGGCCCCGCGCGTTCGAGTTGGGCGCGGTCTGCGTCGCCACCGCGTTGGAGACGTCGCGGGCG
Organism: uncultured Phycisphaeraceae bacterium; assembly: GCA_964652945.1. Classification (GTDB taxonomy): domain Bacteria; phylum Planctomycetota; class Phycisphaerae; order Phycisphaerales; family UBA1924; genus CAZZDW01. The sequence continues at coordinate 16,156 of CAZZDW010000023.1, read as the reverse complement.
TTCACCGTCATCCGCGGCATCGCCGAAAACGTATCCGTATACGCCGGCGCCGACTGCCGCAGCAGCATCGAACCCGTCGAGCCCTGGTAGAAGTCGGCGAGGTTGTTCCCCGTCCCGTCAAAGCTGCGGTTCTCGGCGCTGGCCGACGCCGCGAGCCCGGCGGCCATCAGCACACCGACGACGGGGGCGACAATGTTCGCCCGAGGGGCGCACGCACGTCCGGTCTTCATGAAATCTCTCCTGGGTGCCGGCGGGGAGCGAGAACCCGGCGGCAGCACATGGTCTCTTCAAGGTACGAAGCCGCCGGGGTTAATCCAAGAAAATATGGCACAAATTCCCCCCGAATGGGCCGATTTCACGACATGTTTATAGATTTTACGGGTCCGAAAATGCGCCTGATCCCTGATTCCGAGGGACCCTTTCCGCAGAACGCCGCGGCAGGCGGCGTATTTCCGGACACCGTGTCAAATCGGCAGCCGCCCCCCGCTCCTCCCCGATCACGGCAGGCCTGGGGCGGTTTTCGGCCCCTCTCACGCCGCCGCAGGGCCGTCGGCACGCCGACCGTTCCCCGCCGCGCGGCGCCACGGCTGGCACGCCTGTTGTATCTGACCCTGGCAGATCCGCGAAGGAAGGAGCACCAGCATGTCCAAGATCATCGGCATCGACCTCGGCACGACCAACTCGTGCGTCGCCGTCATGGAGGGGGATCAGGCGAAGGTCCTCATCAACGCCTCCGGCAACCGCACCACGCCGTCGGTCATCGGCTTCACCGAAAAAGGTGAGCGGCTCATCGGCCAGCCCGCCAAGCACCAGCAGGTCACCAACCCGAAGAACACCGTCTTCTCCATCAAGCGGTTCATGGGCCGCCGCCGCAGCGAGGTCTCCGCGGGGGGCGAGGGGGGCTACGGCAAGGCGGGCAACGAAGAGTCCAAGGTTCCCTACGAGCTGGTCGGCTCGGGGGACGACTTTGTGAAGGTGAAGGTCAACCAGGGGGAGTTCACGCCGCAGCAGATCTCGGCCTTCATCCTGCAAGACCTCAAGAAGACCGCCGAGGAGTACCTCGGCGAGAAGGTCGACCGCGCGGTCATCACCGTGCCGGCCTACTTCAACGACGCGCAGCGCCAGGCCACCAAAGACGCCGGCGAGATCGCCGGGCTCAAGGTCGAGCGCATCATCAACGAGCCCACCGCCGCGGCCCTCGCCTACGGCCTCGACAAGAAGAAGAACGAGCGCATCGCCGTCTTCGACCTCGGCGGCGGCACGTTCGACGTCTCCATCCTCGACATCGGCGAGGGCGTCTTCGAGGTCCTCGCCACCAACGGCGACACCCACCTCGGCGGCGACGACTGGGACCACCGCCTCATCGACTACATCGCCGAGGAGTTCCGCAAGAAGGAAGGCATCGACATCCGCAAAGACCCGATGGCGCTCCAGCGGCTCAAAGAAGCCGCCGAGAAGGCCAAGGTCGAGCTGTCGACCATGCAGGAGACCAGCGTCAACCTGCCGTTCATCACGGCCGACGCCAGCGGGCCCAAGCACCTGCAGGTGACGATCTCGCGCTCCAAGTTCGAGTCGATCACCGCCGACCTCTTCGAACGCCTCAAGGCCCCGTGCCAGCAGGCGCTCAAAGACGCCAAGCTCAGCACCGACAAGATCGACGAGGTCATCCTCGTCGGCGGCTCGACCCGCATGCCCAAGGCCCAGGCGATCGCCAAGGAGCTCTTCGGCAAGGAGCCCAACAAGAGCGTCAACCCCGACGAGGTCGTCGCGATCGGCGCGGCCGTGCAGGGCGGCGTCCTCCAAGGCGACGTCAAGAACATCCTCCTGCTCGACGTCACGCCCCTGTCGCTCGGCGTCGAGACGCTCGGCGGCGTGATGACCAAGCTCATCGAGCGCAACACCACGGTGCCGACGTCCAAGAAGGAAGTCTTCTCGACCGCGAGCGACAACCAGTCGAGCGTGCAGATCCACGTGTTGCAGGGCGAGCGCGAGTTCGCCAAGGACAACCGCACGCTCGGGCAGTTCGAGCTGGCGGGGATCGCGCCCGCGCCGCGCGGCATGCCGCAGATCGAGGTCGAGTTCGCCCTCGACGCCAACGGCATCCTGACGGTCACCGCGACCGACAAGGGCACGGGCAAGAAGGCCGACATCAAGATCTCCAACACGGGCGGCCTGTCCAAGGACGAGATCGAGAAGATGAAGAAGGACGCGGAAATGCACGCCGCCGAGGACAAGCAGCGGCGTGAAGTCATCGACCTCAAGAACCGCGCCGAGAACACCGTGCAGCAGGTCAGAAAGAGCCTGGAAGAGCACGGCGAGAAGGTCACGCCGGACGTCCGCTCCAAGATCGAGAGCTCGATCTCCAACGTCGAGGACAAGATCAAAGGCGACGACAAGGCCGCGATCGAGGCCTCGCTCAAGGAGCTGGAGACCACGGCCCAGGAGCTGGGCAAGCTCGTCTACGAGGCCGAGAAGGCCAAGGCCGAAGCGGGCGGCGCAGCCGGCGCGGCCGCGGGCGCTGCAACCGGCGGTGCTTCCGATTCGAACAAGAAACAGGGCGGCGACGATGTGATCGACGCCGAGTTTGAAGTGAAAGACTAAAACCGGCTGATCCGTTCTGCCGTTCAACAAACTCTCTCTCGCAACGCAACGAGGCCCAGGGATGTGGAAGTCCCTGGGCTTCTTGCCCTTTTGCGCGCTTGTGTTTTCTTGGAAGAGACAATGCAGGGGGCTTCCCCCCCCCCCGCACCCCCCAGAGCGTACGAAGCCATGGGACGCCTTCGAGAGTACGTGGAGGCACTAAGACGCTATCCCAAAACATGTGAGGTAATCATCGGAGTTTGATTCTTCGGTACCAGAGGAGGGCGGAATCGAGGTGGATGAGGGCGAGGTAGTTGTCGGCCTTCTTGGCGTAGCGCACGAGGATCGAGCGGCAACCGTTGAACCACGACAAGCAGCGTTCGGCCACCCAGCGCCGGCCCGGCTTGAAGGCACGCTCGCGTCGTTCTGTGCCGCGCCGTCCTCTCGCCTCGACCGCAAAAGTTGGCCCCACCCAAAGATATCTTCAAACTTGTCCGCGGCCTCTTCGCCAAGATCGACACGCACGGATTCGAACTGCCACATCTCGCACGACCAATACAGCCACGGTAATGACCGGCGATGACCTGCACCGTATCTCCCACTTCGAACGGACCACCGTTCGCTTCGTCCTGCGCCAGATACAACGAGCCGAATATCGGCCACGCGCTCAGTGACGCGGCAAACAAACCCAGTGGTATCGAAACCAACATAACCGCGATGATCCCCAGCGCCGAACGCCAATGCGTCATCATTTCCCAGCCCGCCTCGGCCGTATACAACCCCCAACATTCAAACGCCGCCAGCACCAACACGTGCCACAGAGAGACAGGAGCATGGCTCGCGAAAAAGACTTGTCTCCGCATCGGCTCGACCATGCCGCTGCTCCCGTGCTCGCCCCTCATACTTTACGTAGCCGTTCGACGCGGGATGCGGCCCGGCAATGCGCACCACGATGCACACCGTTCGACACCGCTCCGGCGTCGAACGCCCTGGGGGAGTTGCAGAGGGGGCTCTGCCCCCTCTGCACAGCGTTCATAAGAATCAGAACGGCAGGTCGATAAAGAACGAGAAGACCCGTTCCTCGTCGCCGAAGTGTTTGACGATCGGGAAGCCGAAGTCGAACGCCAGCGGCGCCGCCGAGAGCGCCTCGATGCGGAGTCTCAACCCGAACCCGGCCGAGACGCGGTAGTCGTCGAAGCCGACGTCGTTGGTCACCGTGCCCGAGTCGATGAAGAACGCCATCGCGATGAAGTCTTCGAAGAGCGGCTGCTCGACCTCGGCCCCCAAAAAGAACGACCATGTGCCGCCGACGGGGTCGTCGCCGAGGGTCTTGGTGTCGTTGCGGATGCCCTTGGGCGAGACGGTGCGGAAGTTGAAGCCGCGCAGCGACCGCCCGCCGAGGTAGTAGCGCTCGAAGACCGGCGCGTCGTCCTCCCCCTCGGGGATGTACGCGATGCTGTTCTTGATCGCCAGCGTCGTCCGACGGCCGAGGAAGTCCTCGTTGATCGGCAGGTACAGGAGCTGCTCGAGCCCGAGCTTGGTGAAGTCGTAATCGCCGAAGCCGCCGACCCGCTCGACGCTCGCCTCGAAGCGGTGCCCCCGCGTCGGGCGGAACCGAGAGTCGATGCTGCTCCGGCTCACCGTCAGCCCAAGCCCCATGAGCTGGTTGTCCCCCTCGACCGCGAAGACGTCCGTCGGCGAGTCCTCGTCGATCTGGCGGATGTTGATGTTCTCGGCGCGGAAGGTCGCGCTGGCGATCCACCGCTCGCCGAAGCGCCGCCCCACCGACAGCCGCGCCGACAGCCGGTCCTCGTCATACTTCGTGTACTCGCGCTGCTGGTAGATCCCGCGGACCGTGCCGGTGTACTCCGTCTCGAACAGGTACGGTTCGGTCAGCCCGATCGAGTACTGCTGCAGCTCGGTGCCCGGCGAGAGCGTGATGTCGAACGTCTGCCCCGCCCCGCGGAAGGCCCGCCCCGAGAAGAACTCGCTGAACGACTCGGGGTAGTCCTTGATGTCGAAGTTTTCCTGGCGGAACCGGATGATGCCGTTGAGCCCGCCGTCGGACCCGACCGACGCGCCGAAGTTGAGCGAGCCGGTGTTGGTCTCCTCGACCTCGATGAGCACGTCGCGGTAGCCGGGGCTGGCCGGGTCCTCCGGCAGGACGGTGTACTTCACCGAGCCCGGCGCGAACAGCCGCGTGTCGTTGATGCGCCTCTCGGTCTCGGTGACCAGCCGCCCGTCGGCGGTCCGCCGCCGCGCCGAGTTGTCCAGCGGCTCGTCGGGCATCTGCGACACCAAGCGCCGGATCACCTTGTCCTGCGTGATGTCGTTGCCGACGATCGTCACCAGCCCCGTGCGGTACCGCTTCCCCTCGTTCACCACCAGCAAGAGGTCGACCAGCGGCTGCTGCTCGTCGCGCAGCTCACGCCGCCCGACCTCCGCGTCGACATACCCCATCTTGGCGTAGGCGTTGCGCACCTCGTCGACGCTCTTGTTGATCTTGTCGACGCTGTAGACGTCCCCCGGCTTGATCTGCATCAGCCCCGCCAGCTGCGCCGGGCTGAGCACCGCCGGCTGCTTGCCGTCGATCTCCTTGGCGTCCGCCGAGACCGCCTTAACCGACCGCAGCGTGTACCGCGGCCCCTCGTCGATCAGGAACGTGACGATCGCCTCCGTGCCGCTGGGCGCAAACCGCACCTCGCGGTCGGCCCGCACGTCGAGGTAGCCGCGGTCGCGGTAAAACCCGATGATCGTCGCCACGTCCTGGTCGAGCGTGATGTCGTCGATCGCCCCGGCGTCGAAGAGCCCCTGCGTCTTGGTCTTGATCTCCGGCCGGATCTGCTTGGCCGAAAACGCCGTGTTCCCCTCAAACCGGATGTCCGTGATCTTGACCCGCTGCCCCTCGTTGATCTTGAACAGGACGATGACCCCGCCCTCGACCGCTTCCTGCTCGATCGAGACCTGCGTGCGGTAGTACCCCTTCTTGCGGTACAGCTCCTGGATGCGCCTCGCCGCCGAGCCGAGTTGGAACTCGTCCACCGGCGTCTCGGCCAGGAGCGACACCTCCGCCGCGATGTCCTGGTCGGCGACCTGGCGGTTCCCCACCGCCTGCACGTCCTTGATGATCGGCGTCTCCGAGAACGCGTACGTCAGCACCACCGAGTTGTCGGCCAGCACCTGGAACTTGGCGTCGATGTGGCTGAAGCGCCCCATCCGCGTGAGCTGCCGCACGTCCGCCCGCACCGTCTCCGGGTTCAGCGGCTGCCCGGCCTTCGAGCGGATCAGGTTCCACACGCCCTGCTCGTCGAGCCCCTTGAGCCCCGTGACCCGCACCTCGCGGATCACCAGGTTCTCGTACGCCTCGCCCCACCCGTCCGACCCGCCGTCCGGCTCGCTCGCCGCCCCGCGATCGCCCGTGCTCTGCCCCGCCGCCGCCCCGGCCATCGCGAGCACGCACGCCGCCGTCAGCGCGCACGCCGTCGTCCCGCGTCGGCGCCGGGGCGCGCGGGTTCGACGATCGGCGGACTCGGCAAGCGGCGGGCGGGCAAGGAGCGGTGCGACGGCAGGCTCCGGAATGGGGGGCTCGACTCTCGGCGGCATGGAGGGATGACAATACACACACCGACGCGTTCCCACAAACCGCCCTGCCGCCCTTTCCCCGGTTCTTCCCCCGACGCTCCCCCCTGGGCAGGTCACCCCCACACCCGGATGGATCGCCCGCCTGCCGCGGCGGCGCCACCGCGGCAGCGCGAAAGTTTTTGGTGGAATAGTTTGACGCTTTCGGCTACGGTTGCCCGACGAAGAGGGACCGATTGTTCTTTCCGCATCTGTTCCCGGATGAGGAGATCGGTCTTGGGGGTGGAGGAACCGGGGCGGCGGGGAAGCCATCAGGGGCCAGGTACGGGGCGGCGGCTCCAAGACGAGCGGCCAACGCGATCGGGACCGATTTTTTTCAGCCATTTCTCCGCGGCACCGGCCGCGATGGAGTGTGTGCCGTCATGAGTCTGGCCAAGAGACGGGTCCGTTGGGCGGGCGTGGGCGTGTCGTGCCTCGTGTCGGTCGGCCTGGGCCTGGCCCTGGTCTTCCGCGTCGTCACCCCCGAGACCCTCTCCCGCGTCCACACGCCCGAGCTCTTGGCGATGATGGGCCTCCTGGTCATGCCCGGCCTGGCGGCGTGGGCGATCCACACCGAGCGCCGCATCCGCCTCAAAAAGCTCCGCCAGGCCGAAGCCCTCGCCGCCGCCGCCGCTCCGCTTGCCGAGCTCAAGCCCTCGGCCCCGCTCCCCTCGCCCTGGCTCAGCGCCCGCCCGCCGGCCGCGTCGCCGGCCCAGGCGAGCCCGCACCGCCGCGAGCCGCAGCGCCCGACCCCCGGCCGCCACGCCGAGACGCCGGCCGCCGCCGCCACCACTCCCTCGGCCCCATCCCGGCAAACGCCGCCCGCCGTGTCCGCCCCGTCGGTCCCCCCGTCCGTCCGCGGCTCACGCGGCCGGCGCACCGTCCGCCCCACCCTCCACACCGGCAGCGAGCGATAAACGCACGCAGAGCATCGCCTTTGTACGAGACGCGACCGGAAGGGAGCGTGCCGTGCTTTTCAACGTATTGCACGCTCGCTCCCGCTCGCGTCTCGCGGATCTCCGACCAAATCAGTTCTTGACCCTTCGTCCTTCATACCGGTCGTAGAGCGCAAACAGCACGTCGCGCATGGAGCCGTGCGTGGTTTTCAGCATCGACCCGAGCTCAGCCAGCGCCGGTTGCTCCGCTCGCTCGGAATCGCTGAGCATCTCGACGATCTGCTTCGCGCACGCCGCGTCGACCTCCCGCCGGTGCAGCGGCGGCAGCCCCAGATCACGATGCGTCGTCACCACGAGGCCGACGCCGCGGACCGCCGCCGAACGCTTCAGCCACGCCCACGCCCACCGCGGCATCTGCTCGGCGCTGTCGATGAACATCAGCCGTGGCACAGGCGTCTCGCCTGTGCGTTCTCCCTTCGGCCACACCACGCGCTCGCGCCGCGCCCGGAACATCGACACCTCCCACCCAAGCTCGGCCGCCCGCCGATGCAGGTGGACCAGCAGCGTCGTCTTCCCCGCCCCGTGCGGCCCCGTGATCTGCCCCCGCATCCCCAGCACGATCAGGCGGCACAGGATCGCGTCCAGCGACGCCTCACCCTCGCCGACATACGGCAGCGCGCCCGGCTCGACCCGGTGCACGCTGAACGGGTTGAACGGTTGCCCCGAGCCCGGGATGGTTGCCTTCTTTGTCACGTGACCATCCAACCGCACATATCCAACGAGCCCGAAGCGCCAGCGAGGGCCGGCAAACGTCTTTCTCATGCGACCGTCATCACACACTTAAGAGCCCCTCGCCTGCGCGTCGGGGTCGTTCAATGTCTACGCAACAGAAATCGGCTGCTCCAGCACGCTGTCCTTCGCCCACGGCTGATCGACACGCACACAAAGAGTCCAGATCACCTTGACCAACACGCCGTTGTAGCTCGACGGGGCCAGCGGCAGTCTTTGCCTGAACGGCACCTCCAGCGTCCCCTCGATCATCGGCCCCGGGTGGATCTCGACCTCCGCCGGCCCGCCCTTGTCCTTGTCACCCTTCCCCTCCGTGTGCCAGCGGAGCTGGGCCGTCACCTTGCGGCATTTCACCGCCCCGTCGAGCGCCACAAGCCGCACCACGCCCGCGACCTCTTCGCCCGGCAAAAACGCCTCGCGCCCGCCCTCCAACTCGACGCTGATCTGCACCCTGCTCACATCCCCCTCCTATGCGAAGACGACGCCGCCCCCCCGCTCCCCTCCGGCGTCGGCCCGGCGATGTCGCCTTTGAGCACCGCCTCGCAGACGCCGATCGGGTAGACCATGACGCCGAAGTCCTCGGCGACCTCCGACGACTCCGGGTACTGCCGGCGGACCTCCAGCATCCACGCGACGACGTTGTTCCGCGCGTTGAACGAGTGCATCGCCGTCTCCGGCACGCTGAACGTGAACACCCACTCGCCCGGCCGGTCCTCCCCGTTCAGCCCGCCGGCCGAGCGCACCCGCTCGTCGGTCAGGTCCATCGCGAACACCTGCTCGTCGTAGACGCGGTGCTTGTCGGTGTAGCGGTCCGTGCCGCGTGTGTAGCTGGCCCGCTCCTCGGAGACCAGGTGGACGGCGATGCGCTGCAGCGCCCCGACCCTGTCGAGCCGCAGCGCCCCCTCGGCCGACTCGCCGGGGGCGACAAACTCGCGGTCGAGCTCGAGTTTGAGCGGGTTCTTCCACTTGTGCTTCTGCGCGCGGATCTTCCGCCGTCCGGCCGGGAAGAGCGCCCCGATCAGCGTCGCCGGCACCACCACGACCAGCAGCATCGCCACCAGCATTACGATCAACGGCGAGAACAGGATCAAGACCACCGTCCCCGCCGCCTTGTTCCCCGGCGACGCCAGCGCGCTCGTCCCCTTGCTCAGCGCAAACGCCCGCGACGAGCCCCGCTTGAGCTTGAACCGCGGCAGGCACAGGCCGTCCAGCGTCATGTTCCCCGAGCCGGTTCCCATATCACACAGCATACCAAAGAGCCCCGAGTACGTGTCGAAGTGGTCAAGTGGCAGAGTGGCAGAGTGGGTTCCTTCTGCGGTTCTTGCGTTCACTTTGCCACTTTGTCACTTCGCCACTCTGCCACTTTCCGTTCACAACCCCACCTCCTCCCACGCCCGGTCGATCGCGTTTGCCTCGGCCGAACGATCACCGAAGAGCACGCGGCTCACCCCCCGGCACTCGTCGGCGCACCGGCGCATCGTGCTCCGCCGCGGCAGGTCGCGCATCACGCGGTACCACACCAGCCCGGCGCGCTCCCACGCGAAGCCGCCGATCTCGCGGGCCGCCAGGGCAAAGGCCCGGTTGGCGATCCCGCTGTTGATGTGCACGCCCCCGTGGTCGAGCCGCCCGGTGTAGCGGTCGGCGTAGTGCGACGGCTGCGGGTCGTCGCCCAGGTCCGGGTCGTCGCTGTAGGCCGAGCCGGGGAAGAGCATGTCGCGCAGCGCGACCCGTCGGCCTGCGTGCTCACCCTCGATCGGCAGCAGCAGCTCGGCGCCGATGAGCCAGTCGGCCTCGTCGGCCTTCTGCCGGCGGGCGTGCTGCTTGACGAGCGAGCCGAAGACGTCGGCGAAGTGTTCGTTGAGCGCCCCGGCCTCACCCGAATACGCGAGCCGCGAGGTGTGGTCGATGACCCCGTGCGTGAACTCGTGCCCGACGACCTCGAGACTCCGCGTCATGCGGTCGAAGACGACGCCGTCCCCGTCGCCATAGACGAGCCGGAAGCCGTCCCAGAAGGCGTTGGCGTAGTCGACCCCGGCGTGGACGGCGGAGACGAGGCGCATCCCGCCGCCGTCGATCGAGTCGCGCCCGAAGAGGTCGTGGAAGAAGGCGAACGCGTGCCCCGCGTGCTCGTACGCCTCGTCCACCGCGTTATCGCCCGTCGCCGGCTCACCCTCGGCGCGGCGCAGCACGCCGGGTGTGTCGTCGTCGGGCTCGCCATCGTGGTCGCGGTCCTGCCGGCCGTGGTCGTAGACGGCGCGGTGCGGCGTGGCGCGGCTGCGCAGCCTCGCTTCCCCCGCGTCGCCCGGCTGGGGGTGCGGGATCGCCGCCAGGAGGGAGCGTTTGCCGCGCATCGCGCGGGCGGCGGCCGCCGATCTCGCCGCGGCGTCGCGCACCCGCGCGTGCGCCGAGCCGCGCAGCCGCTCCAGCATGAACGGCGGCACGATGCACGCCACACCCCTCGATCCCCTCCCCCTCCTGCACATGATCGCCCCCTTCCCCGGCCCGTGTGTGCGGGCTGCTTCCCATCAGAACACGGCGTGCGTGTTGCCGCAAGAGCGCATCGACCATCCGCGCACGGAAATCACGCGAGCGACAATGGCCGTGCGCCCGCGCGCGGTCGATCGGCGCAAGTTTTTACGAGAGAGGAGTTACGCGACGCGCCACTTGACGCCGTCGCGGACGATCGGGCGGTAGAGCGTGTCGCGTTCGACGGGTTTGAGGCCGGCGTCGCGGATGGCCTTTTCGAGGGCCCACACGTTGACCTCCTGGTGCGTGCTGCTGCCGCCGACCTTGGTGATGTCGTACCAGACGACCGTGCCGTCGATGTCGTCGGCCCCGGCGCGGAGCATGAGCTGGGCCATCGGCAGCGTCTGCATGATCCAGAAGGCCTTGACGTGCGGGAAGTTGTCGAGCATCAGCCGCGCGACGGCGAGCGTGCGCAGGTTTTCCAGGCCCGTCGGGCCGGGCAGGTGCTCCAGGTCGCTGCCGTCGGGGAAGAACGGCAGCGGGATGATCGTCTGAAAATAGCCCGCCGGGTTGTCTTCACGCGGCATGGGCAAGGGCGTGCCGGGGCGCGTCAGCGTGATGCTCCCGTTCTCGGTTGGCTCATATCCAAGTCTCGCGAGCGCGGCGTCCTGGGTGGTGCGGAGCATCTCCATGTGGACGAGGCGTTCGCGGCGGTCCTCGATGTGGCCGTAGAGCATGGTCGCGTTGGTGTTGAGGCCCAGCTCGTGCGCGACGCGGTGCACGTCGAGCCACACGTCGGAGCGGATCTTGCCCTTGAAGACCTCGTCGTGGACGCGGTCGTCGAAGACTTCGGCCCCGCCGCCGGGGAGCGAGCCCAGGCCGGCCTCTTTGAGGCGCGACAGCACCCAGCGGATCCCCTCGCGCGGGTTGTCTTTTTTGTACACCTTGGCGATCTTGGCGAGGTGGACGACCTCGACGGCGGTGAAGGCCTTGACGTGCAGGTCGCTGCCCAGCTCGCGGGCCGTGTCGCGGATCGTGCGGACCAGTTCGGGGTAGTAGTCCCACGGCAGGTAGGGGTGCAGGCCGCCGACCGAGTGCATCTCGGTCGCCCCGCCGGCGACGGCCTTGCGGACTTCTTCTTTGACATACGCCATGTCGCGGGTGTACGCGCCGTCGTCGTTTTTCTTGCGGTAAAACTCGCAGAACTTGCACGAGAGGGCGCAGACGTTGGAGTAGTTGAGGTGGCGGTTGATGTTGTAGTAGGCGGCGTCGCCGTGCAGCCGGCGGCGGACGCGGTCGGCCAGGTCGATCACCGTCCACACGTCCGGCGTTGCGTAGAGCAGCTCGCCGTCGGCCATCGAGAGACGCTCGCCGCGGTCGACTTTCGCGGCGATCGCGTCGAGGCGGTCGTCGAAGGGAGCGGGGTCGGCCGGCGTGTTCAACGCGGCGGGCCGAGAACATGCGAGGGTGTCAGCCGCGATCATGCGAGAATCGTAGGGGTGCCGTCATCCGTGGCACAGGCGTCCCGCCTGTGCGGCAGGGCAATCGCAAGATCGGTTTATGATGGCCCGGTTCTCCGAACCGGGCGTGGGCGAGCCTGTTCAAGCACGCCCACGCACCGCTCGGAGAGCGGTGCCACCAAAGACACCGCGATCTTGCGATCGCCCTGGCCTGTGCGTCGGCTCCAGCAATCACGCACAGGCGGGACGCCTGTGCCACAGCAAGGCAACCCTCTTCGCCAAAGGGCTCTAAACTCGCTCTCGCATGCCCGATTCCCAGCCGCCCCGGCGGCGCATCCTCCCGGCCTTCCCGCACCCGCATTTCATGGGGCTTGCCCCGCTGGACGTGTGGTGCCGCGTGCTGGGGATGGCGCGGTGGCGGGTCGGCTGGCGGTACTGGCCGCGGCTGGCGATGGCGCTCTTCTCGTCGGCGATCTCGACGGCGCTGACGCTGCCGGAGCGGCTCATCGTGCCGGGGCTGCTTGCGCGGCGTCCGCATCAGATCAAAGTGCTCGTCGTGCTCGGGTATTACCGCTCCGGCACGACGCACCTGCATTATTTGCTCTGCTGCGATAAGCGGTTGGTCACGCCGCGGTGGAACCAGGCGCTGGCGCCGCAGGGGTTTGTGGTGTCGTGGGCGGTCCTGCGGTTTGCGTTGATCCCGTTCCTCGCGGCGACAAGGCCGCAGGACGACGTGGCGTACGGGCCGGAGTGGCCAGTCGAGGACGACTTCGCGATGTGCAACGCGATGGGGCTCGACGGCGGCGGCTCGTCGTTGCCGGGGCGGTTCATGTTTTCTGAATCGGCGACCGTGGAGAGGTTCATGCGGTGGCACGACCTGCGCACGCTCAGCGAGGATGAGCGGGCGGGCTTCCGCAGGGCGCTTCGGCTGTTTGCGGAGAAGATCGTGCGGGCGGAAGTGCTGGTGCGGAAGTTCGCGAGATCGTCGTCGCCCACACCCGTGCTGCTCTTGAAAACCCCCAGCCACACGGCGCGCGTGCGCGAGCTGCTCAAAGTTTTTGGTGAGAGAAATGTCCAGTTCGTGCATCTGTCGCGCGAGCCGGGGGCGGTGTTGCGGTCGAACATCGCGATGCACGAACGGCTCGAGCCGCACCGATTGCAGGACGAGCCGAGCGCCGAGTCGATCCGCGCGGGGATCATCGAGGAGTACGCGCGGACGGAGCGGTGTTTCCTGGAGGACGAGCCGCTGGTGCCCGAGGGCGACCTCGCGCGGCTGCGCTTCGACGAGCTGACGGGCGATCCGATCGGCGCGCTCAAGCGGGTCTACACCCGGCTCAACATCGCGTGGTGCGACGACGCCGAGCGGCGGATGCGGCGGTACCTCGACGAGGTCGGCGAGTACCGCGCCGGCGCGGCTCGCCACGCCAAAAACGGCCCGGCCGCGAAAGAGCCGCTCCCCGAAGAACTCGCGTGGATGAACGAAGCGTTTGGGCACGCCGGACGCACGAAATCATCTCCTGCGCAATCCGCGCAGCCAGCAGTGGCGGATGCGCCGAGTGCATCAGCGCCGAAGCGTTCTTCGTGCCCGCTGCACCGTCTGGCGATGCACGCGGGCGTGCTGCTCACGTCGGTGCTGCTGGTCGCGACGGGGCTCGTGCTGGTGGGCTTTCTCGTGCAGGACCGGATCGACGTGCTCGCGTGGCCGGCGGGGATCGCGCTGGGGGGCCTTGCGCTCCGCGGCGTGGCGGAACGCGGCGGGCGCGGCTCGCGCGGGCTCGGCGTTGCGGCCGGCGTGCTCACCATCGCGCTGGTGCTGGGGCTGGCGATGCCGGTGACGTGGTGGGAGCAGTACGCCGATCGGCCGGGCGGGTGGTCGGGGGTTCCCTGGCCGCACGTGTGGAAGTCGGCGATGCGGGGCGTTTTCGCCAAGAGCTCGCTGGTGTGGATGGGCCTGGGGGCGGTCTCGGCGTACCGGCTCGCGTCGCGCCGGCACGCCGCGCCGCCGGGGGACGAGGTGGAGGTGCTCTGACGCCGCGGCGGCGGAGTTCGACGACCGGTCCATCCGTCGAGCGCGGTTGTTCTGGTATCATCCGCTCAACGGGCGGCGTGTGCCGCGCCTCGTCGCAGGCGGCGCAACGCGCGGCCGCCCAGCCCAGACGTGCGATGCCCGCGATGCCCCAACCGCGTTCTCCCGACACGACCGACGACCCGGCCGACCCTTCGTCGGGCTCGCGCTGCGCGTCGGCGGCTGCGGAGGCCCTCCGCCGCCGGCGCCGGGCGCGGCATTGGGAGATGCTCGTCATCAGCCTGGCGGTGGTCGTGCTGTCGTGTGCGCTGCGGGTGCAGCCCGACGGCGAGCACGTGGCGTTTGCCGCGGCCCCGTCGCTCGTGCTGCCCGGCTCGTGCGTGTCGCGCGAGTTCTTTCATGTGGACTGCCCCGGCTGCGGGCTGACGCGGAGCTTCATCCTGCTGGCACGCGGCGACGTGGCCGGCTCGGTCCGCGTGCACCGCGTCGGATGGGTCCTCGCGCTGGCCGTGCTGCTGCAACTGCCTTACGGACGGCGTGCCTGCTCGCCACTCGGCGCCCCGCCGGGCACGATCGTGAGCCGCCGCCGGGCCGGGGCCGCGCCGGCGCGCTTGTCCGGCGGCTGCCGACCGTCTTCGGCGTCGTGCTGATCGTCACGCTCATCGGCAACTGGCTTGTCGAGCTCGTTGTCAAGGCCATGGGCTAGCCGTTCTCCACGCGGCGTGCTCCGCCGCGGCGTCGCACGGCGCGGGGGGCAAACGCGTGTGCGCGAACGTGTGGTCGCGTGCGGACGTACCGTTGCTGCTATGAGCCAGGCCCAGCCGTATCCGCTGCTGTTTGCGCCCGTCCTCTTCGAGAAGGTCTGGGGCGGGCGGCGGCTCGCCTCGCTCGGCAAGGCGCTGCCCACGCCCGACGCGGCCTATGGCGAGTCGTGGGAGCTGGCCGACCTACGGGCCACGAGCGCGTCGGGCGCGGGGGGCGCGGCCGTGGTCTCGCGCGTCGTCAACGGGTCGCTGGCCGGCAAGACGCTCGCCGAGGCGATGGATTTGTGGGGCAACGCGCTGGTGCGGCGTTTCCGCCAAGGCGGCGACGAGAGCCGCGAGGGCTTCCCGCTGCTGATCAAGTTTCTTGATGCGCGGGAGAACCTGTCGGTGCAGGTGCACCCGTCGCCGAGTTACGCCGCCGCGCACGCCGAGGCGCACCTCAAGACCGAGTGCTGGTACATCCTCGACGCGCAGCAGCAGAACGGGGGGGGCGGCGAGCCGGCGGTGATCTACAAGGGCCTGAAGCCCGGCGTGTCGGCGGCCGCCTTCGAGCGTGCCGCACGGGCCGGCGACGCGTCCATTGTCGGTATGCTCGAAGCGGTCCCGGCGATCCCCGGCGAGTGCCACGACCTGCCCAGCGGCACGGTCCACGCGCTGGGGGCGGGCGTCATGGTCGCCGAGGTGCAGACGCCCAGCGACACCACCTTCCGCGTCTACGACTGGGGGCGGACCGGCCGCGTGCTGCATATCGACGAGGCGATGCAGTGCATCGACTTTGCCGAAGAGCCGGCCAAGCAGCCGCCGAGTGTTCCGTCCTTTGAGAAGCGCCAGCTCGCGCACGACCTGGTCGGGCCGCGGCGGGCGCGGCTGGCGGCCTCGCCGTATTACCGCGTCGACGAGCTGCGCGTCGAGCACGGCGCGGGCGAGGGGCTCTCGCTGAGCGCCGGCCAAGAGACGGGCTCGGCGACGACCGACCTCGAAGAGTGCTGCGTGCTGATGGTCCTCCGCGGCGAGGGGTTCATCGGCTCGCGGACCGAGCACTTCGAGCCGTGCGCCTGCCGCGCGGGGCAGACCTGGCTCGTCCCCGCGGCGGTCATGCACGACGCCATGATCGAGGCGGAGTCCGACGTACGAGCGCTGATCGCGACGCTGGTCTGAAAGGCAGGCGTGGGGCGTCAGGCGTCAGGCGTCGGTAGCATGAGCGTTTGATGGGAAATCTCCGGCTTCTCTACGCCGTCGTATCAACTCCAGCTACAGACGCCCCACGCCCCACGCCTCACGCCTCCTCACCCCACCCGCTTGCTCATGATCGCGCTGATGTAGTTGGTATACGGCCAGTGGTAGCGCGCGACCAGGCGGTAGCCGTGCCGCTGGTACATCGCCACCAACCACTCGGCCGGCTCGGGCGTCGAGAGGGCCAGCTCGCGCGCCCCCAGTCGAACGGCGTGCTGCTCGACGTGCGCCATGAGCCGACCGCCGATCCCCTTGCCCTGATACTCCGGCTCGACCGCGAACTGCGAGAACGACGCGACGCCCCCCGCCCCCCCGCCCCCGTCC
>CAZZDW010000022.1:0-40161 GCA_964652945.1 uncultured Phycisphaeraceae bacterium | reverse complement strand
AACGACCCGCCACCGCCGGACTGAACCAATGGGTGCAGTTCATGTATCGCTCACATCCTGCGAGTCGTGCACGGCAGCCGCTTGCTCGATCATCCGCTGGAGCGGTGAAAGCTCCATGCTTACGGCATCTCGGCCGTCTTCGCCTCGTCCCTTCCCACCAGCGAGAAGTCGGTCATGTCGGCCTGGCGGAGCAGGTCGATCGCTTTGAGCAGCGACTCGCTGCGCGAGGCGACGTCGGTCGCGATGAGCAGCTTCGCCGCTGCGCCATCGTCGCCCGCCACGGCCTGACGCCGTGCTTTGATCGTCTCGATGAGCGACTCGGCGGGCGTTTCCTGGCCGTCGACGAAGTATTTTCCCTCGGCGTCGATCGCCAGCGTGACCATCTTCGCCGGGCGTGCCGCCTCGCCCGAGCCGAGCGTCGGCAGCGTCACCGCCATCGTCCGCGCCTGCACCATCATCACCAGCGAAAAGATGAAAAACGTCAGCAGCAGAAAAATGACGTCCAGCAGCGGCGTCATCTCCAGGCGGGCTTCGGGGCTGGTGCGGCGGAAGTGGGGCATACAAGTAAGCCGAGAACAGTAAGCAGTGAACAGAAGGCACGAGAGCCGCTGTCTCAGGGATCTGTCCGCCCCTCCTTCTGTCTTCTGTTCACTGTTGACTGCTTGCTGTTCACTTCAAGACGCCTACCTCGCCTCCCTCGCGTACGTCTTCCCCGCCCACACCGTCGGCCTGCCCTCTTCCAGGTCGCGGGCCGCGTCGGCGAGGATCCTCGCGACCAGCCACGACCCGGCCGGATAGGCGAGCACCGCGGAGAGCGGCGCCCGCGAGACGCGGTACGCCCAGCCCAGCACGACGAGCATGAGCGCGAGGGCCGCCGAGCCGGTGATGAGCGTCGTCAGCGCGAGCGGGTCGTCGGTCTGCGTCCACGCCGCCCCCCCCCCGCCGACGCCGACGGCAGCAAGGATCGGCAGCGCGATCCCGATGAGCAGCATGACCTGCGCCGAGCGTCGCAGGCGTTTGGGTTTGCGGTTGGCGCATTCGGTGTAGATGCGTTTCCAGCCGCTCTGGAACTTCTCCCACGACGGGTACATCGTGCAGCGGAGCATCCCGTCGGCGATGAAGAGGCCGATCGGCCGCCGATCGGCGTGCAGGAGGCGTGCGAGCTCGATGTCTTCGAGGATCGCCGTCCGCACGGCCTTGTGCCCGCCGATCGCCTCGTACGCCGCGCGCCGGATCATGATGAACTGCCCGTTGGCGAAGGCCCGCCGCCGCTCGGCGTTGTTCGCTCGCAGCAGCGGGTACTGGCGGACGATCTCGATCGAGGCGACCGGCTGGGCGACGCGCTCGAACCACTGCTCGGTCGTCAGCGTGCTGAGCAGGCTGAGCATCTCGAGCTCACGCCGGGCCAGCAGGGCGAGCGTCGCGCGGATGCACGCCGGGTGCAGCTCGGTGTCGGCGTCGACGAAGAGCAACACGTCCGCCTTGCCGGCGGCGGGCGTGCCCGTCACGCCGCGCCACAGCGCGCGGGGCTTGCCCGACCACCCTTCCGCCTGCTCCTGCTCGGTGTGCTCGCCGAGTTCGAGGATCGAGAAGTGGTCGAGGTGGCCGACGCTCTGGCGGAGCACGTCGGCCGTGCCGTCGGTGCAGCGGTCGAGCGCGAAGGTGACATGGAGCTTTTCGGCGGCGTGGTCCTGGGCGGCGAGCGAGGCGGCAAGGCGGGCGATGCACCGCTCCTCGTTGTGCGCCGGCACGATCACGCACACATTCTCCGGCCTTGGTGGGGAATCGGCCCCAGCGCGTGCCGTGGGGAGCTGGCGGAGCGTCCGCGTCATCCGGACGGCGACGGCGATCCAGAACGCCGCCATCGCGCCCGACGCCGTCAGGAGCACGATGAGCGCCGCCGCGGCCGGGATGGAGAGTTCGCCGTGGATAGGTCTTCTCGCCGATCGTCCCCCCGTGTCCCCGTGTTGCCCGCGCGTCCTTGCCCGCCGCCTGTTCCCGCTACAGTGTCGGCATGGACAGCCCGAACGCCGAGCCTTTGTTTGACCCCGAGCATAGCGGCCCCGCTTCCCGCCGGGGAGAGCCCGAGGCGGACCCGCCGAGCCGAAACGGCGACCGCCGCGTCCACCCCCACCCGGCCCACGCCCACACCGGCGCTCACGCCTGTGGCTGCGGCGACGCGCATTGCCACGCGCACGACGACGACGCCGCCGAGCCGATGTTCGTCTTCACGCGCGAGGCGATCCGCGAGCTGGATCGCCTCGCCGTCGAGGAGTTCGGCGTGCCCTCGATCGTGCTGATGGAGAACGCCGCACGCGGCCTGCGCAACGTCGTGCTCGAACTGCTCGAACAGGCCGGCGAAGACGGAGACGCCGCGGGGGACAACACGCAGGAGAGCGTCCTCATCGTCTGCGGCTCGGGCAACAACGGGGGCGACGGGCTGGCGCTCGCGCGGCATCTGCACAACGACGGCCTGCCCGTTGCGATCGTCCTTGCCGCGGAGGATTCGGCGTATGCCGGGGATGCCGCGACGAACCTGGCGATCGTCCGGAAGATGAAGCTGCCGATCGCGAGGACGATCGGCGAAGGGCTCTCAAAGCTCCGCGACGCCGTGGCGATGGTTGGGGGGAGAGCGGGGGGATCAAACGAAGAAGAGTGGACCGGCCCGACCGTCGTCGTCGACGCGCTGCTCGGCACGGGCCTGAGCACGCCGGTGCGCGAGGGCGTGATGAGCGAGCTCATCGCCGGTATCAACCGCCTCGCCGAGGGGCGGGCTGAGGACGCCGAGGGGACGATGAAGGGGGCGCTCATCGTCTCGGCCGACCTGCCCTCGGGGCTCGACGCGCAGACCGGCGCACCGCTCGGCCCCGAAGACGCCCCGGCCGTGTACGCCGACATGACCGTGACCTTCGCCGGCCTCAAGGCGGGGTTCTTAAACCTGGACGCGCAGCCGTACCTGGGCGAGGTGGTGGTCGTGGATATCGGCGCGCCGATCGAGCTGACCCTTCGGCTCGGGATGCTGCTGGAAGAGGAGGAGCGTCCCGGCGAAGAGGACTCGTGATTTGGTGACACGGGTGAGGTGGGGTGGGTGGGGGGGGCTCGGGATCGGTGCGTGGGTGTCGGCGTTCAAATTCGCCCGCGCACTGGTCTGGAGACCAGTGCCACCAAGAGCCGGGCCACCGAGATCGGCATAATGTTGCTACGGAGGGCCTTGACCGATGGCCGTACGCATGGAACTGGCCCGGATTCTGATCCGCGAACTCAACGACGTGCAGATCATCGAGCTGCGCGAGGTGGCGGAGGTGCCGGGGGAGAACGAGGGGGACGGGCCGCAGTATTCGCAGGTGGAGAACGGGCGGTCGTTCCCGATCGTCATCGGCCTGCCGGAGGCGCAGGCGATCGAGCGGCGGCTGAAGGGCATCCCGATCAAACGGCCGCAGACCCACGACCTGCTCATGGGCGTCATCGCGGCCCTCGGCGGCAAGCTCGAATCGATCGTCATCAACGACCTGACCGACCACACGTTCTACGCCCTGCTCAACGTGCGGACCAAGGGCGGCGAGCTGATCAAGATCGACTCGCGCCCGTCCGACGCGATCGCGCTGGGCGTGACGAGCAACGTGCCGCTGTTTGTCGAAGAGCACGTCCTCGACGCGGCCCAGAACGAGGGGACGTGAGAGGGGAAAGGGGGGGCGGGTTCCGGGTGCAAGGCATGACGAGCCCGAAGCGCCAGCGAGGACGGGCGCACATGAGCAAAGCGCTGTCTGCTTCCTGAGACCCGATCAACTGCTTCGGAGCGAGCATCTACGCTTTGGTCGTACGCCTTTACCCGGACCCCGAGACCCGGAACCGGACCCCCTTCCTCATGTCCTTCGACCCCCACCTCGACAACCCGACCTCTCTCACGCCCGACATCCCCGGCGTCGGCGGCCGGCTGAAAACCCGCCCCGAAGAGTTCTTCGTCGAGGAGCTCCCCGCCTACGAGCCCTCCGGCGAGGGTGAGCACGTCTACCTCTTCATCGAGAAGACCGGCATCTCGACCGTGCACCTGGTGCGCATCGTCGCGCGCCACTTCGGCGTCCGCCGCATGGACGTCGGCGTCGCCGGGCTCAAGGACCGGCACGCCGTCACGCGGCAGCTCGTCTCGGTGCACGTGCCGGGGAAGAAGCCGGAGGACTTCCCGCCCCTCGAGCACGAGGGGGTGACGGTCCTGTGGGTGGATCGGCACACCAACAAGCTCCGCCGCGGGCATCTCACGGGCAACCGCTTCATCATCCGCGTGCGCGAGACCGAGCCGACGGCCGTCGTCCGCGCGCAGCGTGTGCTGGATGTGCTCGCGCGAAAAGGTGTCCCCAACCGCCTCGGCGAGCAGCGGTTCGGGCTGTTGCGCAACAACCACCTCGTCGGGCGGGCGATCTTGGCGCGCGATTTTCAGCAGGCCGCGGACCTCTTGCTCGGACCGAGCGAGCGGTTCCCGGAGATCCAGCCCGAGGCGCGACGGCTCTACACCGAGGGCAAGTTTGTCGAGGCGATGGACGCGCTGCCGCGGGGCCTGCACGTCGAGCAGAAGGTGCTCGGCGCCCTCGCCCGCGGGCAGGGGCCGCGTCGCGCGCTCGAGTCGATCGATAACATCTCCCGCGAGTTTTACGTGACGGCCTTCCAGTCGGCGATCTTCAACGGCCTGCTCGAACGCCGCATCCGCGACGGCGCGCTCGGCACGCTCGTCGAGGGCGACCTCGCCTTCCGCCACGACAACGGCAGCGTCTTCAGCGTGGACGCCGCAACGGCGGCCGGCGACGACACCCGCGAGCGGCTGCACACGCTGGCGGTCTCGCCCTCGGGCCCGATGTGGGGCCGCGGCATGACGCAGGCCGCGGGTGAAGCAGGAGCAGCCGAGTCGGCCGCCCTCGCCGAGACGGGCGTGGGCCTCGAAGACCTGGAGCGGTACGCCAAACGGCACCGCGACGCCTACCCCGGCGCACGCCGCGCGTACCGCGTGCCGATCACGAACATCGACGTCGAGGGGGGCGTCGATGAGCACGGCCCGTACGTCAAGTGCCGCTTCGACCTGCCGCGGGGGGCGTTCGCCACCGAAGTCATGCGCGAGGTGATGAAGACGAGTGCCGTCACCGACGCCGAAGAGACGAACGAGAGCGAGTAGTTCTTGAACACGGAGGTCACGGAGGTCACGGAGACAAGATGCGATCGCGAAGATCGCGAAGTCGCGAAGAGGACATGGCCACTGGTGGACCTCTGTTTTCTTCGAGTCTTCGCTGCCTTCGCGTTCAACCATTGTCTTGAATGTCTTTCTCCGTGTTCCTCCGTGACCTCCGTGTTCAAATAGTCATCACGGCAGCACGAGCATCGCGTCGCCGAAGGAGTAAAACCGGTACTGCTGTTTGATCGCGTGCGTGTACAGCGCCTTGAGCCGTCGGATGCCGGGCATGTCCGCTTCCACGTTCGAAGGCGGCTCCAGCATCGCGCCAACCAGGGCCATCAGCGTGCTGTGCGGCAGGTGAAAATTCGTCATCATCCCATCGACAAACTTGAACCCGTACCCCGGCGTGATGAGCAGCCGCGTCGCGACGCCCGCCGGCCCCCGCGCCCGCAGGTCGTCGAGCGAGTCGAACGACTCGAGCGTGCGCACGCTTGTCGTCCCCACGGCGATCACCCGGCCCCCCGCGGCACGGCACTGCTCGATCGCCGCCGCGGTCTCGCCCGGCACGCGGCACCACTCCTCGTGCATCGGGTGCTGCTCGACAAACTCCGTCTCGACGCCCTTGAACGTCCCCGTGCCGACGTGCAGCGTGACGTGCGCCGTGCTGACGCCCTGCCGGCGCAGCGTCTCCAGCAGTTCCGGCGTGAAGTGCAGCCCGGCCGTCGGTGCGGCCACGGACCCCGCGCCTTCTGCGTCTCTTGCGAGTGTTTCGGCGTACACCGTCTGATACCTTTCCCGGTCCGCGGCCTCTGCGCTCGTTTCCTCCTGGCGCTTCCTCGCCGCACGGATATACGGCGGCAAGGGCGTCAGCCCGATCCGCTCCAAGAGACCGGCGGCCGCGGCACAGGCGTCCCGCGCATGCGCTTCACCCTCTTCGCTGATCGAAACAATCTCGACCGCAACGCGCCAGCCCCCATCATCGCCGTGTGGTTCTTTCCTCGCGTCGCTCTCTTTCGTGTATTCCTCGCGGCGTGTATCGTCCTCGGCGTGCAGGCGTTCGATGAGCCGGATCGAAAAGCCGCTGTCGTGCCCGTCGCGGTCGTGCAGCCTGACGCGCACGCCCGGCTTCATCCGCCGCATCTTCAGCAGCACACGCCAATGTTCCCCACCTTCTGCGTCGGGAGCCAATCGACCGAGGTACAGCCCCTCGGCGTGCCCGCCGGTGTCCTCGCGCACGCCCTCGAAGCGTGCCGGCAGCACGCGCGTCGTGTTCAACACGAGCAGGTCGTTGGGTCTCAGATATTCCGACAGGTCGCGGACGTGCCGGTCTTCGCGCCGGCCCGCGTCGCGCCGGCTGACGACGAGCATCCTCGCCGCGTCCCGCGGCTCGGCGGCCCGCGTCGCGATCATCCCCTCCGGCAGGTGGTAATCCAGTTCGCTCGTCCGAAGCAACGACAACTCCTTCGTGGTCTGGTGCCGAGCCGCAACACCGTGTTGCCTTTCGGCATCACCCGTCCGCGGCTCACGCCCTCTCCCGCAATCAGAGACGATGTTATGGGCGATCCGCCGGGGCACGCGGCTTGAACCTTCTCCGCCATGCAGCTCCCCCGCGTCATCCCCGCCGGCCAGATCGGCGCTCTCCGCACGCCGCCGCGCCCCGTGCGGTGGGACGCGCCGGTGGTCGCCAAGCCCCGGCCCTCTTCGCGTAAGCCCGACTACGCCGAGTTCCTCCGCCGGCACAACGCCGCCGCCCGGCGCGCCGACGACGGCGGCGCGTTCCCCGCCGCGCCGATCCCCTTCGACGCCGCGCTGCGGGAGCAGAACGTGCAGGCCCGCCGCGCCGAGTCACGCGCCGAGGCCGGTGCGGCGTTCGCTCATCCGACGGATCGCCACGCCCCCGCCCACGCCCGCCGTGATGCATTCGAACCGGACGCCTGTTCTCACCCGGCCGCACCGGATCGAGCCGCCGCTTCTGCGTCGCGCCCAATCGTGCCTCCGCCTCCGCCGCCTGCATCAGTGCCGCTCTCGCCCGTCGCCGCGGCGTACCGCCTCGTCCTGCCGCTGGCCCGCGGCTCCATCATCGACGTGCTGGCCTGAATGTCTTTGGTGGCACCGCTCTCCGACCGGTGCGTGGGCGTTGTGTTCGTCTCAACTCGACCCCCCGGCCCCTCTTCCATGAACCGGCCTCCCGCCGTACACTGCGGAGAGTCCCCGCGCGGCCGCCCCCCGCCCCCCGTCCCCGTTCTTCGGCGGCCTTCATCCGCGGGCAGGAGGTCTTCTCATGACGATCCACATCCCCGCCGACATCCGCAACATCCTCCTCTGCGGGCACAGCGGCTCCGGCAAGACCACGCTCTGCGAACGCCTCCTCTTTGCCGCCAGCGCCACCAAGCGGCTCGGTACCATCGAAGAGGGGAACACCGTCTCCGACTGGACCGACGAGGAGAAGCAGCACAAGCACTCGCTCCAGCCCTCGCTGCTGCACTTCCACTTTGAGGACCACGAGGTCTCGCTGATCGACACGCCGGGGCTGATGGACTTCATCGGCCAGGCGATCGCGTGCTTCCCCGCCGTCGAGACGGTCGTGGTCGTCGTCGACGCGGTGAAGGGGATCGAGACGGCGACCCGCCGCCTGATGAAGGTCGCCGCCGACCGCGGCCTGCCCCGCATGATCGTCGTCAACAAGATCGACAACCCCGAGGCCGACCTGCCCGCCCTCGTCGCGGCGATCAAGAACGAGTTCGGCAACGAGTGCCTGCCCATCAACCTCCCTCGGCCCGGCCGGTCGAGCACGATCAACGTCTTCGAGCACGACGGCACGGACAAGGCCGGCAACGCCGCGGAGTTCTCCTCCGTCAACGAGGCGCACAAGGCGATCACCGAGCAGGTCATCGAGGTCGACGAGGAGCTGACCCTGCAATACCTCGAAAAAGGCGAGGAGGGGGGGTTCGACGAAGAGAAGCTCCACGCGGCCTTCGAAAAAGCCCTCGAAGAAGGGCACCTCGTCCCCATCTGCTTCTGCTCGGCCAAGACCGGCGCGGGGATCGACGACGTGCTGCACGTCTTCTCGACGCTCTGCCCGAGCCCGGTGGAGGTCCATCCCGTTGAGTTTGTCCGCCGCGAGACGCCGGATTCGCCGGAAACGGATTATGTCACCGAGCCCAGGGGTGGTGCGCCGATCATCGCGCACGTCTTCAAGGTGACGACCGACCCGTTCGTCGGCAAGCTCGGCATCTTCCGCGTGTATCAAGGGATCGTCCGCACCAAGCAGGACTTGTTCATCGACGACCAGAAGAAGCCGGTGCGGATCGGGCACATGTTCCGCCTTCAGGGCAAGGACCACGTCGAGGTCCACGAGGCGGGGCCGGGGCAGATCGCCGCGATCGCCAAGATCGACGAGCTGCACGGCAACTGCGTGCTGCACGACAGCCACGACATGGACTACGTCCGCCTCAAGCCCCTGCCCATGCCCCGGCCCATGTACGGCCTGGCGATCGAGTTGAAAAACCACGCCGACGAGGCCAAGTTCTCGAACGCGATCCACAAGCTGATCGCCGAGGACCCGAGCCTGTCGCTGGAGCGGATCGCCGCGACCAAGCAGACCGTCCTCCGCGGCATGGGCGAGCTGCACCTCCGCATCGTCCTCGAAAAACTCAAGCACCACCACCACATCGACGTCCTCACCTCCACGCCCAAAATCGCCTATAAGGAGACCGTCGGCGTCAAGGCAAGCGGCCACCATCGGCACAAGAAGCAGACCGGCGGCGCCGGGCAGTTCGGCGAGGTCTACCTGAGCGTCGAGCCGCTGCCGCCCGACCACCCCACGGGCTTCGAGTTCCACAACGACACCGTGGGCGGCTCGATCCCCCGCCAGTTCATGCCCGCGATCGAGAAGGGCGTCCGCAAGGTCCTCGAAGGCGGCGCCGTCGCCGGCTACCCCATGACCGGCGTCTGCGTCCGCGTCTACGACGGCAAGTACCACGCGGTCGACTCGAAGGAGATCGCCTTCGTGACCGCCGGCAAGTTCGCCTTCATCGACGGCGTCAAAAACGCCAGGCCCATGCTGCTGGAGCCGTTCGTCACCGTCGAGGTCACCGCCCCCGCGTCGCACGTCGGCGACATCACCGCCGACCTCTCCGGCAAACGCGGCCGCGTGCTGGCGACCGACGTGAGCGGCGACATGATGCTCATCAAGGCCCACGTGCCCCTCGGCGAGCTGCAGAACTACTCCAACCAGATCAAGAGCATGACCGGCGGCCAGGGCTCGTTCGTCATGGACTACAGCCACGACGAGCAGGCCCCCGCCCAGATCCAGCAGGCCGTCATCGCCGAGTTCAAGGGCCACGCGGAAGAGGAGTAGTCTTTCTGAGAACGCGGAGGTGCGGAGAGAAGCGGAGGACGCAGAGAACAGAATGCATTTTCTCCGCGTCCTCAGTTCACCTCCGCGTCCTCCGCGTTCGTCTTTGCTTCATACCATGTGCGCATGAGTTCACCGGTTGTCCCGACGCTGATCGTCTTCGACCTGGGCGGCGTGATCGTTCGTATCTGCCGCGGGTTTCACGAGGGGTGCGCCGCCGCGGGCCTGCCGGTCCGGGGCGAGATCATGACCGAGGCGCTCAAGGCCCGCCGCCGCGAGCTCTCGCGCCTGCACGGCATCGGCAAGCTCGAATGCGCCGAGTTTTTCCGCCAGGTGTCGCTCTCGCTCGACGGCCTGTACACGCCGGCCGAGGTCGAGCGGGTGCACCGCGCGTGGATCCTCGGCGAATACCCCGGCGTCCTCGAACTGCTCA
Organism: uncultured Phycisphaeraceae bacterium; assembly: GCA_964652945.1. GTDB lineage: Bacteria > Planctomycetota > Phycisphaerae > Phycisphaerales > UBA1924 > CAZZDW01. The sequence continues at coordinate 30,213 of CAZZDW010000022.1, read as the reverse complement.
CCGAGCTGCGCACCGCCTCGCGCGTCCACGGCCGGTTCCAGACCGCCGTCCTCAGCAACACCAACCACCCGCACTGGGCCGCGATCACCGGCTCGTACCCCTCGCTCAAGCTCATCGACCACCCGCACGCCAGCCACCTGATGGGGCGCCACAAGCCGGACGCCGAGATCTACGACGAGTTCGCCGCGCTCGTCGGCTACACCGGGCGCGAGCGCGAGATTGTGTTTTTCGACGATCTCGAAGAGAACGTCGCGGCCGCCGTCTCACGCGGCTGGCAGGCCTTCACGATCGACCACGCCGGCGACACCGCTCAGCAGATCCGCGACGCGCTCACGCGACTCGGTGTGATCGCACGTTCATGAACGACTCGCGTGTTCGGACGCCTGTATGTACCACAGAGGCACAGAGGACACAGAGAAGCACAGAGGAAGACAAAAACAAGTTATGAGCCACGGAGATCACGGAGAACACTGAGCATCGCGCAACATCTTCCATCGTGTTGCTGTTCATCACTCAAATTCTTGTTTGAATGCTTTTCTCAGTGCTCTCCGTCTGCTCCGTGGTTCAAATAGATGTATGTTTTATGCCTTCCTCTGTGAACTCGGTGTCCTCTGTGTCTCTGTGGTAAAACTCACCGTCCGACGTTCTCAACGCGCACGGCTTTCTCAGCCCATTCGGTATTCAGCAGCTTGAGATCCTTCCACGCCGGGAACTCCTGCCGCCACGCGCGCAGCGACGGCATGTCGATCTCGACGCTCAGCACGCCCTCGACGTCGCCCAGCTTCCCCAGCACCTCGCCCTTGGGCGAGACGGCGATGCTCCCGCCGAGGTACGACAGGTGCGGGTCGCTCCCGGCCCGGTTCACCACCAGCACGTACGCCTGGTTCTCGATCGCCCGCGCGATCGCCAGCGCGTCGCGCTGCCCCTCCCGCCGCGCCGGCCAGTTCGAGCCCAGCGCCATCACCTCCGCCCCCTTGAGCAGCCCCGCGCGGTACAGCTCGGGGAAGCGCAGGTCGTAGCAGACCGTCGGGCACACCACGGCCCGCCCCCCCCCCGCGCCGTTGGCCCATTCGAACGTCACGACCTCGTCGCCGCCCGAGAAAAAATCGGTCTCCCGCCCGTACGAGAACGGGTGCACCTTCGCGTACTCGGCGATCGTCTCGCCGCGTGGTCCGACGATCGTCGCCATGTTCCGGCCCCGCCCGTCCGGGCCCACCAGCGTCCGCGAACCCTGCACGTACGCCTTGAGCTCCTTGGCCAGCTTCTGGAGGAACTTGAGCGTCCGCTCGTCGGTATCAGCGGTGGTTTCCAGCTTGAACGAGAAGCCGGTGTCGAACATCTCGGTGAGCACCACCAAGTCGCCCGGCAGGACGCCTCGCTCGTCGACCAGCTTTTCCGCCCCGGCCAAAGCCCGACGGGTTTTGTCGAAGTTCGCGTCCTTGTCTTCCCAGACCGTCGAGAGTTGAACCAGGTGTGCGCGCACAGGTGAGAACCTCCCGGCAATTTTATGTCACCTTCCCCAGCCGCGGGCGGCTCAACACAATATGCGAAATCCGCACCAACTTTCCGCGTTCCGCCTCCCCCAACCGTGCATCAAAGGGAAATCCCCGCCCGCCTGATCCGAACAACAGGCGCGGCCGGGCCCGGCCGTTCCGGATAGACCGTTGAAAACAACCCCCCGAGCGTGAACAAGCCGCCGCAAACCGGCAAGAGTCCGAACGATCGGCTACGTTAGAGAAGGGACCGAGGCGATGATCTGCGTGACACGGCCGCGTACCACAACCCCCGCACACGTGCAGCCCGCCCTTCGGCGTGGGCTGATGGATGATCGGCCGACGCTGCGCAACGCGCGCCTTGTTCTGGCCAGCCAGTCGCCGCGCAGGCGTCAGCTCCTCACCGACGCGGGTCTTGCGCACGAGGCCGTCCACCCCGGCGTCGACGACGGCCAGCTCGCCGCCCCTTCGGCCGGCGCCCACGTCGCTCCCGAGCACTGGGCCGCGGCGTTGGCCTTCCTCAAAGCCTCCGCCGCCGCCGAGCACGTGCGCACCGACGACGCCGACCCGCGCCCCACCGTCCTCATCGCGGCCGACACCATCGTCGTGCACCGCGGCACGGTCATCGGCCAGCCCAAGGACGCCGCGGACGCGCGCCGGATCCTCGAACGGCTCGACGACGATACCCACGACGTCGTGACGGGCGTCGCGCTCCTCGACCCGCGCACGCACCGGCGCGACCTCTTCGCCGACCGCGCCGTGGTGACCGTCGGCCGCGTCGGTAAAGACCGCATTGACGAGTACCTCGCGACCGGGCTGTGGCAGGGCAAGGCCGGGGCGTACAACCTCTCCGAACGCCTCGACGCCGGCTGGCCGATCACCTTCACCGGCGACCCCGGCACCATCATGGGCCTGCCCGTCGGGCTGCTGAAAGCGCGGCTGGAGTTGTTTCTTGCGGAGTGACCCGTGGCACAGGCGTCTCGCTTGTGCGGACTGCTCCAGTATCCGTGCAGAGGCGGGACGCCTGTGCCACGATAGAGAGCTTGAGGAGGCTGCGGGAAAACCCCCTGGCTGATATCCTCATAGCGTGTTCCTGGCCGCCTCCATCCTGCCGGCCTGGCTGGTGCTGCCGGTGTGCGGCTTCACCATGCTGGTGATCGCCGCGCACGTCGTCGGGATGCAGCGCCCCGACGTGCCCCCGCGCCGCCGCCGCCTCCGCACCGCCGCCGGGCTGGTCATGATGCTCATCGCCGCGCTGATGGCCTATGCACTGGGCATCTCGCCGGTCGGGGGCGACCACGCCGCGGGCGCGGGGGGCGGAACCGGCGCGCAGCGGCTGTTCGTCCTCGTCTGGATGGCGATCGTCGTGCTGCTCGGCTTCGTCGTGGCGCTCGCCCTCATCGACGCCTTCCACACCGCGCGCCTGGCGATGGACGACCGCCAGCGCCTCCGCCGGGAGATGGGCCTGCGCCTCAGCGAGGACCTCAAGGCCCGCGTCGCCGACCACACCGAGGGCGCGTCGCGCGATGAGTGAGCGTCTGTCAACGCGGCGGCCGCCCATCCGCTTCGGCGGCCCGCTCCTCGAACCTCTGTACGCCGCGGTCGTCGCACGCCGCAACCGCCGCTTCGACCGCGAGTGGGCGATCCTCGACGACGCGTCGTCCACCGCCGCGCCCGTTGCCGACCACCTCGGCATCCGCCGCGTCGGCAGGTCGGCGCGCCTGCCGATCCCCGTCATCAGCGTCGGCAACCTCTCCGTCGGCGGCACCGGCAAGACGCCGATGGTCGTCCACATCTGCGGCTTCCTCCGCGAGAACGGCCTCCGCCCCTGCATCGCCACCCGCGGCTATACCCTCAGAACCACCGGAGCCCGGGGAGGGGGGGACGAGCCGGATTTGTACCGCCGCGTGCTCCCCGGCGTCCCCCTCGTCATCGGCGCTGACCGCACGGGCGGGCTCGCCACGTTCCTCGAACGGGTCCGCGAGGGCGTCGCCGACCCGGTCGACTGCGTGGTCCTCGACGACGGCTTCCAGCACCGCCGCCTGTGGCGGGACCTCGACATCGTCCTGGTCGACGCCTCGCGCGACCCCTTCAAGGACCGGCTCCTCCCGGCCGGGTGGCTTCGCGAGCCGGTGCAATCCCTGGCGCGGGCCTCGGCGGTCGTCCTGACGCACGCCGAGCTGGCCGACGGCACCGCCCTGGCCGTCCTCGCCGAATGGACACGGCGGATGCACGGCAAGCCCGCTGCCGCCGCCACCCGCCACCTCTGGACGGCCCTCAGGCAGGCCCCGCAGGGCTTCGAGGCTTCTGAGAACGCCCAGCCCCCGGCCGACGTCACGCTCCCCCTCGACTGGCTCCTCGGCCGGCGGGTGGTCGCGGCGTGCGCCATCGGCAACCCGCACGGCTTCCTCTTCGCCCTCCGCGAGGTCCTCACCAGCGACCCGCGCGACCCCGGCCAGCTCGCCGGCGAGCTCGTCCTGCCCGACCATGACCCATACGACGAGCCGACGGTCGAGCGGCTCATCGGTACGGCCCGAGCGGCCCACGCCGCCGCGATCGTGGTGACGGACAAGGACTGGTCCAAGCTCCGCCGTGTCGAGCCGACCCGCTGGCCGTGCCCGGTGGTTCGGCCGGTGCTCACGCTGGGGTTCGACTTCGGCGCCGACGCGCTGAACGACCTGGTGATCCGCACGGCGCGGCAGCCTGCGCCTTAGAAAAAGACTCCAGTCGTGGCACAGGCGTCTCGCCTGTGCCGTGGGCTCCAGCGATCATGCACAGGCGAGACGCCTGTGCCACGGAATACCATGTCTTGTCTTCTGTTCACTGCTTACTGCTCACTGTTCACTTCTATCCATGCCCCTCCTCGAAACACTCGCCCGCTGGCGTCCCTTTTCCGCCCTCGTCGTCGGGGACCTGATCCTCGACGAGCTGGTCTTCGGCAACGCCGACCGCCTCTCGCCCGACGCGCCCGTGCCGGTGCTGCACGTGCAGAAGAGCGAGCACCGCCCCGGCGGTGCGGCCAACGTCTGCCTCGACCTCCTGGCGATGCGCGGCAGCGTCCAGGCGATCGGCGTCGTCGGCGACGACCCCGAGGGCATCCGGCTCGGTTCGGCGATGACCGCCGCGGGCGTGGAGATGGGCGGCGGGGGCGTGGTCGATCCCGCTCGCCCGACGACCGTGAAGCGCTCGCTCATCGGCTTGGCGCAGCACCGCCACCCGCAGAAGATGTTCCGCGTGGATTACGAGTCGCGTGCGCCGATCAGCGCCGAGGTGCTCGCCCGCGTCATCGCGGCCTTCGACGCCGCACTCCCCAGCGCCGACGTCGTCTGTATCGAGGATTACGACAAGGGCGTCTGCACCCCCGAGCTGTGCGCCCACATCATCCAAGCGGCTCGGGCGAAGAAGGTCCCCGTTCTTGTCGATCCCGCGGCGATCAGCGACTACGCCAAATACCGCGGCTGCTCGGCGATCACGCCCAACCGCACCGAGGCGAGCCGCGCCACCGCGATCAAGGTCGGCGACGACGCCGAGCCCGAAGCGCACGCGCCGATCGCCGAGAAGCTCGTGCGCGAGCTGGATCTGGAGGCCGCGGTCATCACGCTCGATCGGCACGGGGCGCTGCTCTTGGAAAGAGGCGGCGCGAGCACCCACCTGCCGACGCAGGCGCGCGAGGTCTACGACGTGACGGGCGCGGGGGACATGGTGCTGGCGGCTCTTGCCGCGGGTCGCGCCAACGGGCTGTCGTGGCCCGACGCGGTGCGCATGGCCAACGCCGCGGCCGGGCTCGAAGTGGAAGTCTTCGGCGTCGTCCCTATGCCCATCGAGCGCATCCACCGGGAAGTGATGGACCTGGAGCACGGGGGCCGGGGGATGGGGGGGAAAGTGCGCACGCTCGACCAGTTGCTGGTGGATCTCGCCGCGTTCCGCGCCGAAGCCGGCGGCGATCGCTCGCACGGCAACATCGTCTTCACCAACGGCTGCTTCGATATCCTGCACGCCGGGCACACCTCGCTGCTCAAGAGGGCCAAAGCGCTCGCCGTGTCGGAGACCCGTGGGAACCACGGGGCAAAGAGCGGGGGGAGCAAGGCGGCGGGGGGGATGTTGATCGTCGCGGTCAACTCGGACGACTCGGTCAAACGCCTCAAGGGGCCGCAGCGCCCGATCAACAGCGTCGCGGTGCGTGCGGATCTGCTGGCCGACTTGGAATACGTCGACGCGGTGGTGGTCTTCGAGGAGGACACGCCGGAGCGGCTGATCCGGGCGATCAGGCCGGACGTGCTGGTCAAGGGGGGCGAGTACCTCGTCGATCAGGTGCCGGGCGCCAAGTTCGTGCAGGAAACCGGAGGCCGGGTCGAGCTTTTGCCGATGGTGGCGGGGCACAGCACGACGGGCACCATCGCCCGCATCCGCACGAAGTAAGCCGGTTCAAGGTCTTCCCTGACAATTCATGAGGAACAACAGGTCTGGGTGGGGCGGGCGTCCCGCCCGCCCAAGGGGATGCTCAGAGATGTCCGGAGAGCGGGCGGGACGCCCGCCCCACCCGCAAGCGAGTTGACGTTTCACGCCTTGGAGAAGGAAACACCGCCTGTCTGTGCTGTATCGACCATCCATTTCTCCTATCGGCGGCGGTTTTTCCGTTGACGAGCCGCGTGAGGATCTGGGCGAGGTGGCGATTCCGACGGATCGCGTGCCACGTTCGCACCTGGCCGTCGTGCGCGAGCCGTTTGCGCGCGCGATCATCGACGGCACGAAGACCATCGAGTCGCGCCTGTCGCAGACGCGGCAGCGCCCGTTCGCCAGCGTGGCGATCGGCGATCGGCTGCTCGTGAAAATCTCCGGCGGGCCGGTGGTCGCCGAGACCGAAGTCGTGTGCGTCCGATATTTCGCCGATCTCACGCCGGGGCGTGTGCGCGGGCTTCGACGGCTCTTCGGGGAGGAGATCGGCGCGCCGGCGGGTTATTGGCACGCCCGCCGCTCGGCGCGGTACGCGACGCTGGTGTGGCTCAGCGGCGTGCGCGAGCTGGTTGTGCCGCGCACCGTGCCGCGGCTGTTCGGGGCGGCGTGGGTCGTGCTCGACGATGGTGGCACCGCTCTCCGAGCGGTGCGTGGGCAAACCTCTTCAAGAACGCCCACGCACCGATCTGGAGATCGGTGCCACCAAAGACATGTTTCTTAAACATGCTCTTAGTCCGGGAACACGCGCAAGCAGCTTCTCCAGCTTCTCCAGGGCGCACGCCGGCGTGGCACACGGCTTTTCAGTGCGATCGCTGATGGCCGCGCCGCGGCTTGCTTGGCATGATGAAGCGTCGTTTGTCCGCGCACGCGAGACGGGGCAGCCGCCCCTCACGCCCAGACCGGGCGCACTTCGTTCGTCGACCAATCAAAGACTGGAGAGAGCCCCATGCGTTCCGCCCGCCTGCACAAGCTGTTTGTCTTCGCTGGTCTTGCTTCGCTGCCGTTTGCCGCCGCGTCCGCGGATGCCGACACGCTGACCGGCAAATACTCCGGCTCGCTCTCGATGCCGGTGGCGATCCAGTCGCCTGTATACAGCGGCGGCGTGCCCAACAGCATCAGCACGTTCAAGTTCAACTGGGACCGCAGCGACCTCCCCGCCGGCCCCGGCGTCGACAACACCATCCCCGACCTGTTCGTCGGCTTCTGCATCGAGCTCGACCAGGGCGTCGCCGGCAACACCACGACGACCTACAACGTCGTCGCCCCCTCGGCCGTCGGGCTCGACGCGACGAAGTCCCTGATGCTCTCGCGTCTCTACGGCTCGTTCCACGACACGCTCGCCAGCGCCAACGACGTGGCGGCGTTCCAGTGCTCCATCTACGAGATCGTGTACGACGGCTCGAACGTCAACCTGTCGTCGGGGAACTTCCTCGTGCAGGACATCTCGATCACCGTGAAGACCGCCGCGCAGTTCATGCTCGCCGCCGCGGTCAACCCCGCCAGTCCCACGGCCCAGCTCGTGGTGCTCCAGTCGGACACGAAGCAGGACCAGCTCGTCCGCGTCGTGCCCACGCCGGCCAGCGCCGCCCTCGGCCTTCTCGGCGGCGGGCTCATGATCCGCCGCCGCCGGGCCTGAACCGCTCCTCCTGGTTTTCCCAAAGACCTTGCAATCCGCCGGCCTCACACCCCGGCGACACCACACCCCCCCCCACACACGGCAAGAGCCGGTCCGTTCACGGATCGGCTCTTGTCGCATGTCCTGTCGGGATATTGAGCTTTGGATGGCGGAGCGTGTCACAGAATGTCAAAGTGGGTAACTTTGTGGCGTGTGAAGCCTCCACGGGCGGCAACAATTTTGTGCCGGGTGGCTTAAATTTTCTTTTCATTTGCGGCCGTCCACATTAGGATACCGGTGATTGAAGGTTATCCGGTCCACTGGTCATGGCCCGGAAAGCCCTTCGCTCGGCGGGTTCTCTCCCTCCCCGCGAGCCCCATCTGTACACCGACCGATCGCCCCGACCGGGGCAAGGACGATTGTCATGCGCGCTCACGTCTCTCTCGCCGTGGCCTCCGCAGCCCTTCTCGCCGTCTCGGCCGGCTCCGCGTTCGCCGGCGCCGACACCCTCACCGGGCAGTACGGCGGCTTGAACGAGCTGCAGATCGGCGTCAATGTGAACGGGTCGATCAACTCGATCAACATGTTCACGTTCAACTGGGACCGCACCGACCTGCCGGCCGGCCCGGGCGTCGACACCACCATCCCGGACCTGTTCCTCGGGTACTGCATCGAGCTGACCCAGGGCGTCTCCGGCGGCACGCCGCACACATACCTCGTGCTCGACCCCGCGGCCGCCGGGCTCGACGCGACCGACATCCTCCGTCTCTCCCGGCTGTGGGGCTCATTCGCCAACCTCGTGGATTCGCCCGTCAAGGCGGCGGCGTTCCAGATGAGCATCTACGAGCTGATCCTCGACACCAACGTCAACCTCTCCGCCGATAACTTCATCGTGCAGAACCTCATGAACAACCCCAACCAGACGGCCGCCAAGGCGCTGGCCGAGTCGTGGCTGGCGGCGGTCATCGACCCCAACTACGCCGGCCCGGTCGACACGCTGGCCGTGCTGCGCTCCGAGACGGTGCAGGACCAGATCGTCCGCGTGCCGGCCCCGGGCGCGGCGGCCCTCGGACTCGTCGGCACGGGCCTGCTGGCCGCCCGCCGTCGCCGGGCGTGAGATCGGACGGCGTTCCCATTTTTTACCGCATACCGCGAGCAGGGTGCAAACGCCAACCGGACGGTTGGCGTTTTTCATGCACCGCCCGGTAATGGGTGGGCTCTGGCGGTTTCTCGGTCAAGAATGCGCATAACTTCGTCGGCAACCCCCCGGATGTGGCCGGTTTTTCCGGTTAATCGCGCAAACCGCTTGCATTTACCTCGTTTCCACGTATAAACTATGTCAGGTGTTTGCCGCCGGTCACGGCAAATGCCACGCCTGACGGGGTTCTCTCTCCCCCGTGGGCACCCCACAAGACCGATCTTTGTGAAGGAGCGCGTATGTGCATGCGCACACGCGTCGCCCTGGCTCTCGGTGCGTCTCTCTCCGCACTGGCAGCAGGCAGCGCATTCGGTGATACCCTCAAGGGTAGCTACGTGAACGTCTATGGCCCAAAGAATGTCGCGGTCCACGCGGACAACTGGGCGCAGGGCGGGCAGTTCGGCAATAACAACACCACCACGCGACAGTTCAACTGGACGCGGTCGGACCTGCCGGCCGGGCCGGGCGTGGATACCACGATCCCCGAGCAGTTCCACTCGTACTGCGTGGATCTGGACACGTTCATCAACGCCAACCAGACGTACACGTTCCAGGTGATCACGCCGGGGGCGTACGGGTTCAACGCCACGCAGATCCTGCTCTTGTCGCGCCTGTGGGGCGGCTTTGAGAGCCAGGTCAGCAACTCGGATCAGGCCGCGGCGTTCCAGGTCGCGGTGTACGAGATCCAGCGCGACGGCGCGAACCTCAATCTGTCCTCCGGGCATTTTTCTGTCCAGGACAACGAGAACACCGCCAATCTGAAGCAGATCGCCAGTCAATGGCTTTCGCAGGTGGCGGACATGAACGTCAACCTGCCCACGCCGGACTTGGCGGTGCTGCTGGCGCCCAACTTCGTGCAGCACCAGTTGACGATCCGTCCGCTCATTCCCGCGCCGGCGACCGGCGTGCTGGGGATGATGGGCGCGGGTCTGCTGGCCTCCCGGCGTCGCCGCCGCGGAGCGTGAGCAGGACTCGGATTTTTCTTTCCTTTGTCACAGAGATCGCGGCACACCGGTTTCCTTGCGGAGCTGGTGTGCCGCAATTTTGTTTTTGAAGGGCGGGAACAGCCTTTGCATCAGGCAATCAGAGATTGCCCGATTCTCAGGTTCTCTGGAGTTGGCGGCTCCAGAGAACCTTGCTTCTACGAAACGCGACCCCGCCCCGCAAAGAAAACGTTCCGTATCGAGAGAAGCACACGCTCGCTCACGCTCGCGTCTCGTAGGAAAGCGCCAAGTGTGATGCAATAGCCCTACGGCCTGGGGGTGACGACGGGCTCCTCGGCGAAGCCGTCGACCTTGCTGATGCCCGTGTCGCCCGTCAGCGTGACATACCGGCGGCCGTTGTCGCCCTTGCTGGCGCTGTAGGAGGGCCAGTACGGGTAGCCGTTGATCTGGCGGTGGATGTAGTCGGGGGCGTTGACGATGAGCGTGCCGCCGTAGGCGCGGATGGTGCCGCCGTTGCCGCCGTTGTCGACCCATTGCTCGGGCTCGACGAGGGAGAGGAGCAGGTCGACGATCTCCTGGGTGCGTTCCTGCTTGGAGCGGGTGTCCTGCATCTGGTTGTCGTCTTCTTCGTCGAAGGGGCTGCCGCCGCCCCCGCCGCCCTGGTTGTTTTGCAGGACCTGCTCGAGGTCGATGGTGGGGGCGTCGGTGTAGTTCGGCAGGACCGTGAGCAGGTCGTTGATGTCGTACATCACGACGCGCTTCTCGCGGTTGAGGACGCTCTTGGGGCCGAACTGGATCGCGCCCGTCGTGGTCATCTGCCAGGTGTTCTCTTCGTAGTCGGTCTGGACCTTGGCGAGGACGCGTTCGAGGGCGTCGAGTGCCGAGAGGTTTTTGACATTGAGGGAGACGAGCTGGTCTTTGTCGAGCCCGTCTTCGCGGTCGCCGCGCCAGGCCGGTTCGAACTCGGCGTCGGTGAACTCCTGCAGGAAGGTCACGACGTCTTCGAGGCGCTGGTCTTTGAAGTCGATGGTGAGCGTCCGCATCATCTTGCGGAGGTTGGCGCGGTAGGGGTTGGTGTCGCGCGAGGGGGAGGCGCTCGTCGGCGTGGCCTTGGGGGGCGTCTTGGCCGCGGGCGCGGCGGGCTGGCCGGGGGTGCCGGTTTGCGCCAAGGCGACGCCGGCGCTGAGCACTATCGCGGCGCACCCGGCGACGCCCGTCAAGCCCACGATCCGTCCACGGTGGCTGCTTCGCATGATCCTGCTCCTGTGCGTTCCCTGAATGGTTCTACGGCTTTGGACGCCCCGGCGTGCCGGGAGTTCCCCGTTTTCCCACCTTTGGCGGTACGCAGAAAAAAGCAGGAGGGATTCGTTGGTGGCTCGGCTCTCCGAGCCGAGAACACGGCACGGAGTCCCGTGCCACCTTAAGCCCGATTCGTCAAGCCCCGGCGAGGGCTGATCGCTCTCCGTTCGTATGGGCGTCGGCCCCGGCGTGGGCGTGGGGACGGGAGGCGTGCGTCGCAGACGGGGCGGCACCCAGGCCGATGCCGGGGTGCTGGGGAAGCTCGTCCTCGATGCCGCGGCTGATGTCGCCGGTGAGGGTTGCGTGCAGGCCGGTGCGCATCTGGATGACGACGCTGAAGACCATCGGCACGAGCACGAGGGTGAAGGCGGTGGAAACGAGCTGGCCGCCGATGATGACCGCGCCCATGCCGCGGTACATCTCCGAGCCGGCGCCGGGGCTGAAGACCAGGGGCAGCATCCCGACGACGGTCGTCAGGGTGGACATGAAGATCGGGCGGAGGCGCGTGCGCACCGACTCGGCGATCGCGTCGAGGGGCTTCATCGGTTGTTCGCCGCGACCGGCGTCGCCGAGGCGCCACGGCTCCATCAGGTTGAGCGACTGCTCGACGATGAGGATCGCGTTGTTCACCACGACGCCGATGAGGATGATGAAGCCGAGCATGGTGAGCACGTCCATCATCTGCGGCGGCTTGGTCGGGTCGGCCATGCTGAGGTCGTGGACGATGCGGAGGCCGGCGAAGCCGCCGACGATCGCCAGCGGCACGCTGAACATGATGACCAGCGGGTAGAAGAAGCTCTCGTAGAGCGAGCACATGAGCAGGTACGTGACGGCGAGGGCCCAGACGAACCGCGCTTCGAGGAGCTGCGGCTGGCTGGCGAAGCCCGCGAGCAGACCGAAGAGGATCGCGCCCAGGGAGAGCGCGCCGAGCGAGCCGTAGAAGTAGAGGCTGGCGCGGCGAGAGACGAGCGGGTCGCCGCGTCTGCCCAGCAGGCCGATACAGCGGACGAGCGCGTAGATGCAGATCGCGACACCGACGCCGAGGATGACGAGCGAGATGCCAAAGAGCGCCTTGCGCGGCGTCGACCACGGGCCGGGCTCGGGGACGCCGAAGAGCGCCCCGCGCACCTCGTCGAGCTTGGCCGCCGAGCCTTCGAGGCGGACGGCCATGGTCGAGTCGAGGAGACCGGCCTGGCGGGCCGGCTCGATCATGTTGGCGCGGATGTCGGCCATGACCTGTTCGAGCGGCTGGTTGTCGGGCTTGGTGACGACGAGCGAGATGGCGGGCTCTTCTTCGACGCGGAGGATCGAGGGGCTGGAGCCGCTCTCGTAGACGTCGAGGACGCTGTCCATCGGGACGACCGGGCCGCGGGGCGTGGCGATGGGGATGGAGGCGAGCTCTTCCTTGGTGGTGAGGCGGCCGCCCTTGGGGAGCAGGACGAGGTCGACGGTGTCGGCGTCGAAGAAGAAGTCGTCGACGTAGGCGCCGTCGAAGAGCGCGCGCACCGCGGTGCCGGCCGTCTCGGCGGTGACGCCCAGCTCGCGGCCTTGGCGGTTCACGCGGACCTGCCACTCCGGCTGCTTGAGGTCGAAGTTCATCGGGTCCGGGCGGACGAAGCCGTATTGCTGGAAGCCGAGCATCTGCATCATGCCCGCGGCCTTGGTGACTTTTTCGAGGCTCGGGCCGGTGATGTCGATGCTGACGACGTTGCCCTGCTCGAGCCCGCCGGCGAAGATGGAGGCCTGCGAGCCGAAGCCCATCACGCCGGGGCTGGTGGTGCTCATGGCGTTGGAGAGGAGCGTGGCGAGCGGGAGGACGCGGTCGGGGTCGCGGCTGGTCAGGCCGCCGAACATGCCGCCGTTGAAGCCGACCATGAAGAGGTTCTCGATCGGCACCGGCGCGAAGGGGTGCTGCGGGTCCTGGTACCGGAAGATCGGCGGCAGTTTGTTGATTTCGGCGGGGTCATCTGGCACGTTCGCGTAGGGCATGAGCACCGCCTCGGCCTTCTTGGCGACGGTGGTCTGCTGCTCGATCGAGTAGCCGGGGGGCACGAGCATGAAGCCGAAGACGAGGTTCTGGTTGCCCGCGGGCAGGTAGTCCATCGGCGGCATGAGGAGCACCGCGCCGACGACGCTGGCGACCGACATGCCCAGGATGATCGCCGGGCGGACGGTCCAGGCGCGCCAGCCGCTCATGCCCCAGTAGAGCCAGCGCGAGAAGGCGGCCCCGCCCCACGCGCACAGGCGCACGAGCCCGAAGAGGTCGTCCCACGCGGTGCGGAGGCGGCCGTGCCTCGCGCCGACGACCTTCTGACCCATGAGACGAGCGGCGGCGACGGGGACGAGCGTGACGGCGACGCCCAGCGAGATCACCACCGCCGCGGTCGCCGCCAGCGAGATGTCGCGGAAGAGCTGGCCCGACTCTTCCTGGATGAGGATGATCGGGAGGAAGACGGCGATGTTGGTCAGCGCCGAGGCGAGGACCGCGCCCCAGACCTCGCGCGTGCCGCGGTAGGCGGCCTGGAAGGGCGGGTCGCCCAGGGCGCGCCGGCGCGAGATGTTCTCGAGCACGACGATCGCGTTGTCGATGCCCATGCCGACGGTGAGCGCAAGGCCCGCGAGGGAGATGACGTTGAGCGTGCGCCCGAAGGCCCACAGGAACATGAACGAGCCGATGACCGAGATGGGGATGACCACGGCGATGATGCCGGTGGAGACGAGCGAGCGCAGGAAGAGGATGAGGACGACCGCGGCGAGCAGGCCGCCCGCGAGGACGTTGCCCTTGACCAGGTCGATGGCGCTGTGGATGTAGACCGTCTCGTCGTAGACCTGGTTGAGCTCGATGTAGGGCCCGACCGTCGGGTCAAGACGCGGCAGGATGTCCTTGCGGACCTCTTCGAGCTTGACCTTGAGCGCGTCCATGACGCGGATGACGTTGGCGTTGGTCTGCCGCTGAACGTTGAAGGCGATGCAGGGGCTGGCGAGCGAGCGGACGAAGCCGCGTTTTTTCTGGTGGTCGATCTCGACGTCGGCGACGTCGGAGACGTAGACGGGGCGGAGCGCGCCGTCGGCCCCGGGGCGGTAGGCGACGACGGTTTCGAGGACGTCGCGCGCGGTGGTGTATTGCCCGACGACGCGGACGCGGTATTCGAGCTTGCCCTCGGCGATGGTGCCGGCGGAGGTGTTGCGGTTCTGCCCGCGGAGGGCGGTGATGACGTCGCCGTAGGTGAGCCCGCGGCGTGCGAGGCGCTGCGGGTCGATGAGGACCTGGACCTCGCGCTGCCGCCCGCCGTAGATGGCGACGGCGCCGACGCCGTCGATGCGCTCGATGAAGGGCTTGATCTGCTTGTCGACCGCGTCGTAGAGCGTGGCGACGTCGAAGTCGGGGAACTTGGCACGGCCCTCTTGGTTGAGGTCGATGATGACCCAGGCGACCGGCGTCTGCGCCGAGCCCTCGACGGACTCGATCGTCGGCTCGTCGACGTCGTCGGGGTAGGAGGGGACCTGGCGGAGGGCGTCGGAGACTTCCTGCAGCGCGCGGTTGATGTCCGAGCCGAGGGTGAACTCAAGGGAGATCTTGCCCTCGCCCTCGGTGGAGGTGGAGCGCATCCGGCGGAGGTTGGCGACGTTTTTGAGCTGCTCTTCCTGCTCGCGGACGATCTCGTCGACGATCTCCTGCGGGCTCCGCCCGGGCCAGCGGGTGGTGACGTCGATCTTGGGCCGGTCGACCGTCGGCGTGAGCTGCACGGGGATGGCCGAGAGGCCGATGAGCCCGAACATGACGACGAGCAGCGCGCCGACGATCACGGTGACGGGGCGCGTGATGGAAAACCGGATGAGGTCCACGGGGGAAGCTCCGTTATGCGGAAGTGGCGAAGTGGCGAAGTGGCAGAGTGGCTAAGTGCTGAAAACCCTTCTCAAAGCTTGTCGATTCGGTTCTCACTTTGCCACTGTGCCACTTCGCCACTCTGCCACTTTTCAAAGTCCTTGTTCACTCGTTGTCGGCGTGGCTACCGATTGTCTTGGTGTGCCCTGGATCGGCCTGCCGGGGTAGACGCGCTCGTTGCCCTCGACGAGGACGGGCATGCCGTCTTTGAGGACGCTCGAGCGGACGGCGAGGCGGTCGGGCGCGCCGGCGTCGGTGGCGGGGAAGAGGATCTCGACGGGCGCCATCATCGCCGTGCCGCCCGCGTCGAAGAGGACGTAGGGGCCGGTCTCGCTGCGCCGGACGGCGTCGCGCGAGATCGTGAGGTATTCGCCGGCCTCGCCGGTGGGGACGACGCCGACGATGCTCATGCCGGGGCGGAGCATGTTGTCGGCGTTTTCGAGGCGGACGCGCACGGGGAAGAGTCGCGAGAGCGGGTCGGCCTCGGGGAGGACGGCGATGACGGGGCCGCGGCGTTCGACGGCAAAGCCCGCGTCGCCGCCGGTCGGCAGGCCGATGAGACGCACGCCGGCGGTGGGTTTGCTGCTTCCGTCGTCGGCGAGCCGTTGCTGCAGCCGCCACACGACGCTCTCGGGGACGTCGAGCCACGCGTCGATCGGCGTGAGCTGCACGAGGTCGACGATCGTGTCGCCCATCGAGAGCCACTGGCCGACCTCGGTCTGCTTGGCGGCGACGAGCCCGGCGAAAGGGGCCGAGATCGTCATGTCGTCGAGGCGCTTCTTGGCCAGCGCCAGCTCGGCCCTCGCCTCGGTCAGGTCGGCCTTGGCCTGCTGCAGGCGCGACTCCCACTCGGCGACCTCGGTCTTGCGCTGGTCGAGTTCGAGCGGCGCAACGCCGGATCGGCTGGCGGCCTCCTCGAGGCGCTGCAGGTCGCGCTGGGCGCGCCCGAGCGTCGCCTCACGCTCGGCGATCGTCGCCTCTTGCAGCTTGACGACCGCCTCGGCGCGGTCGACCTGCAGCCGCGCCGTGCGGTCGTCGAGCCGCGCGAGGACCTGCCCCTTCTCGACGCGGTCGCCGGCGTCGACGTCGATCGCCAGGACCAGCCCCTCCTGCTCGGCGGCGAGGGTCGAGCGGCGGATCGAGCGCAGCTCGCCCGTCACCTCGCGCCAGCGCTCGAGCCGCATCGTGCGGGCCGCGTCGGTGAGCACGGGCGTGGGGGGCTGCGCTCCGCCTTGTGCGTGGGCGCGTGGCGTGAAGCCGCCGACTGCGCAGGCGGCGGCAAGAGAGACGACGGACAAGAAGACGGACAGCGGGCGTGCCATGACGGACCTCGTGGACCTGGAGTTGCAGGGCGTGTGTGTGGCGGAAGGGGAGAGGGGTTACGCGCTGCCGGCGGGCGGTCCCTGGGCGGCGGCGGCCGCGGCGTCTTGGCCTGCGGCGAAGATGTGCGTGCGGAGTTCGAGCAGCGTGCGGACCATCGCCGCACGTTTGGTTTCGGGGACCGCGCCCAAGAGCTTCGAGTGCAGCGCCAGGCACTCGGGCACGACCTTGGCCATGAGTGCCGCGGCCTTGGGCGTGAGGCGGACGCGCACGTGCCGCCGGTCGCCCGCGGGTGAGCCGTGCTCGGCGAGCGCGGGGCGCTCGCGGACGATCAGGCCCTCGCGTTCGAGCCCGTCGAGGAGCCCGGTGACGGTGGCGCGGGTGACGCCGCATTCGTCGGCGAGTTCCGAGGGCGTCGCGACGGCGTGCTCGAGCATCTGCTGGGTGGGCTTGGTCATCGGCGCGGCGCACGCGGCCCGGCCATCTTCGCCGGCGGCCGAGGCGCGCTTCATCAGGAGGATGAGCACGGTGAAGCGGGCCTGCGAGAGGCCGTGGGTGTTGAGGGCCGACTCGATGCGGGCGAGGATGTCCCCCGCGACGCGGATGAGGACGAGCGAGGCCTCGACCGCGCCGGCGTCGACGCCGGGCATCAGCTCGGCGAAGGCCTGCAAACACTCGTGCTTGGGAAGGTCGCGCGGGATAATCATATGGCTAACAGTTTGGTGCCTCATCATATGGTCTTCGGCACGATTTGGCCACGCCTTCACGCAGGAATTGCGTGTTCCGGCGGTTCGCTTTCCGGGTGAAGGGCTGTACACTCGGCCTTGAAGCCTTGGTGACGGAGCACGGGCGGAGGAGTTGTTGTGCCCGCTCGAACCCGAACATCTGGAAAACAAAATTGGACAAAGACGCTGTGGCGGGCCGTTCTGGGGTGCCTGATCGGGTGGATGCTGGTTCCGCGCCCGGCGGCCGCCGAAGGGGAGGTGGGGGGGTACCAGGGTTATCGGATCGTGCGGTTTGCCCCGGCGACGCCGGAGGAGGCCCGGCGTCTGGCGGCGGCGGTCGCCGCGGACGGGCTGGAGGCGTTCGACCACGGCTGCCACGAGGGCGCCGAGGGGGAAGACGCGCGGGCGGGAGGGGACTACCTCCTCTCGCCGTCGCAGTGGGCCGAGTTGAGCGGCTTGGGGATCGCGGCGACGGTGCTCGTCGAGGACGTGCAGGCGCAGATCGACGCGGAGGCCGAGCGGCTGGCCCGGCCGCGGCTGCGCGGCGTGGGAGAGGATTGGTTCGCCGACTTCCACGACGACGCCGAGGTGAGCGCGCGCGTGGATCAGCTCGTCGCCGACCATCCGACGCTGGTGTCGCGGCTCGTGCTCGGCTCGACGCTCGAAGGGCGGGCGCTGTACGCCGTCATGCTGACCGCGCCCCCAGTCGAAGGGGAAGGGATGGGGGGGCGGCCGATCGTCTTCATCACGGCGGGGCAGCACGCGCGCGAGTGGATCACCGTCTCCTCGGCGATGTACATCATCGACACGCTCGCCAGCACGTTTGAGACCGACCCGGAGGTGCGGGCGCTGCTCGAACAATTCCGGGTTGTCGTCGTGCCAGTGGTGAACCGTGACGGGTACGTGTATACGTGGTTGTCGACGGGCACGAGCAACCGGCTGTGGCGCAAGAACAAGCGGCGGCTGCCCAACGGCGTGCTCGTCGGCGTCGACCTGAATCGCAACTGGCCGTACGCGTGGGGCGGGCCCGGGTCGACGGCGGATTTTTTCGCCGACACGTACCGCGGGGCGTCGGCGCTCTCGGAGCCGGAGACGGCGGCGATCGCCGCGTGGGTGACGGGGCAGGACGACATCGCGCTGCATATCGACCTGCACTCGTACGGGCAGTATGTGCTCGAGCCGTGGGGCTGGACGCCCGACGAGCCGGCGGACCGCGAGGTCTTCGCGGAGGGCAGCCGCGTGATCGACGGGGGGATCTTCGGCGTCGACGGCACGCCGTACAGCGTCGGGGCGACGCACCGCCTGCTGTACCCGGCGAGCGGGACGCTGACGGACTGGATGTACGGCGGCCGGGGCGTGCTGTCGTGGACGATCGAGCTGCGCGACACGTCGGGCTTTATCGTGCCGCCCGAGCAGATCGTGCCGACGGGGCGCGAGGCGCTAGGGGCGTTGATGCAGGGGGCGGCGTGGCTGCAAGCGCAGCCGCTGATCGTGCGGAGCGAGCGGCCGCTCCCGGGGGCGATCACGGAAGGCGTGGGGGAGGACGTGGACTTCTGGGTGCATGGCGGGATGAAGAGGCTGCAAGGGCCGCCGCGGGTGTGGAGCGCCGTGGTGTCGGCGGGGTTTGCTTCGTCGATGGCTTCGCTCCCGCCGCCGAAGTACATGCCGGTGGAGGTGACGCACGTCTCGGGCGCGTTGTGGCGGGCGCACCTGCCGAGCGGCGCGTGCGGCGAGGCGACGCTGTATGTCTTCGAGGCCGACACGGCGGGCGGCGGCGTGCTCGCGTTCCCGGCGGCGGGGCCGCTTGAGCCGTTGATGGCGGTGGCGCAGCCCGCGCCGGTGGTTTTCGCCGATGATTTCGAGGTGGACCGCGGCTGGACGATCGGCGCCCCCGGCGACACGGTGGCCGGGCAGTGGGGGAGGGGCGACCCGTCGCCCAGCGCGACGCAGCCGGATTTCGACCACTCGGCGCTGGGGAAGAACTGCATGTACACCGCGGCGGGCGACGTGGACGACGGCGTGGTGACGCTGACCTCGCCGCGGATCGACCTGTCGGCAGCGCCCGAGGCGCGGGTGTCGTACTGGCGGTGGTTCCTGCACGTCTACGGCGTCAACGACCCCGGCGACGACGCGCTCCGCGCGTACGTCTCGAATGACGACGGGCAGACCTGGGTCCTCGCCGAGCGCACGCCGACGACCGGGCCCGAGACGCACGGCGGGTGGATCGCCTCGTCGTGGCGCGTCGCCGACTTTGTGACGCCGACGGCGGGCGTGCGCGTGCGCTTCACGGCGAGCGACCTGGGCGACGGCGGGACGGTCGAGGCGGCGGTGGACGATTTCCTGGTGAGCGTGCCGCCCGAGGCGTGCGGGGCGGCGGCGTGCGTCGCCGACTTCAACAGGGTCAACGGCGTGAGCGTGCAGGACCTGTTTGACTTCCTGACGGCGTGGCTGGACGGCAATCCGGCGGCGGACGTCAACGGGGTCAACGGCGTGAGCGTGCAGGACATCTTCGACTTCCTCACACGCTGGCTGGCGGGGTGCTGACCTATTGCGCGTACGAGACGCGAGCGGCAGCGAGCGTGCAGACGCTGAGAGACACGCTCCCTTCCGGTCGCGTCTCGTATGAACGCGTCAAGGTTTGAGAAAAGCTATTGACTCGCACACCTATTGCGGCTCAACTGTGCCCATGAAGAACACGCGTGGAAGTCGTCGCGGGTCGCTGGTCGGCGGGTGGGTTGCGCTGATGTTGGTGCTCGGCGGGGCGGTATTCAGCGGTCAGGCCGAGCTGCGGCCGGTGCCGGCATCATCCGAACCGGCCAGCGGCGAGCACGCGCAGGGCCCCTCGCCCGCGGCGGCCCTCCCGGCGTACCCGCGCATGGGCGAAGAGGCCGAGGGGCCGGCGCGGGTGCTGCGGGTCGAGAGCGCATCGGCCGTCGTGCTCATGCTCGACGGCGTCGAGACGCGTGTGCGGCTGATGGGCGTGGAAGAGCCGCTCGATGCGGCACGCGAGGACGAGGCGGCGGAAACCGATCAGCAGGCCACGCGGCTCGGTGAGCTGCTCGTCGGCGAAGAAGTCTGGCTCGAGCGGCACCGCGGCTCGCGCAGCGGCGGGGCGGTCCGCACCGACCGCGACGGCTCGGCGTTTGTGTACCTGTACCGCGCGCCCGACGGGCTGATGGTGAACCTTGAAGTTGTTCGGCAAGGCCTCGCCAAGGCCGACACGCGGTACGGCTTTGAGACGCTGCCGGTGTTCCGCGCGTATCAGTCGCAGGCCGAGCGGCTGCGACGCGGCGTGTGGTCGCCCAAGCCGGCTAAGCCGGAGACGGCAGCGCCCGAATCGAAGCCGCAGGAGGAAGCGCCGCCCGACAAGCACGCCGCGCCGAAGACGCCAGAGCCGAAGAAGGATGCGACGGAGGCGGACGCCGGCGCGAAGGATGTCGAGAAAAAGCCCGAGCCGAAGGCGGCCGCCGAAGACACGGGGGTGTGGATCACGCCGAGCGGGTCGAAATATCACCGGCACGATTGCCGGTACGCGAAAGACGGCAAGCGCGTGAGCCTTGAAGAGGCGAAGAAGCAGGGGCTGACGCCGTGCAAGGTGTGCAAGCCGGACGAGGCGAAGAAGAGCGAACGATGACGCCCGGTTTGCGCACGCTCGCTGCCGCTCGCGTCTCGTAGAGGCGAAGAACATCCTGTCGAGTTTTCAGCACGCGGTGGTGGGCACGGCCGGCGTGCCGAGATCGTCGCCGACGCCGCCGCGCTCGGCGAGGCGGTGGGAGGCGAGCCCCGCGAGCATCGCGGCGTTGTCCACGCAGTACGCCATCTTCGGCAGGCGCAGTTCTAAGCCGTGTTCGGCGGCGAAGCGTGTGACCTCGGCGCGGAGGCGTGAGTTGGCGCTGACGCCGCCCCCGACGAGGAGCGTCCGGCAGTCGGCGTGCAGCTCGACGGCGCGGCGGAGTTTCAGGACGATCTGCTCGACGGCGGCCCGCTGAAAGGACGCCGCGATGTCGGCGGGCGTGGCGCTGGTCGGCGGCGAGCCGCCCCGCCCGAGCCGATCGGAGGGGACGCCGCGGACGGCGTAGAGGACGCTGGTTTTCAGGCCGGAGAAGGTGAAATCGAGCGAGTCTCTGCTCAGCCGGCTCACCGGGAGCTTGAGCGCGGCGTCGTCGCCGCCGCGCGCGAGGTTGTCGACGGCCGCGCCCCCGGGGAACCCGATGCCGAGGATCGCGGCGACCTTGTCGAACGCCTCGCCGACCGCGTCGTCGATCGTCGAGCCGACGCGATGGAGCTTTGTCGGCGACTGGCAGCGGTAGAGGGACGTGTGCCCGCCGCTGACGACGAGCCCGAGCGCGGGGAACGGCGGGATCGCGCCGTCGAGGCAGCCGGCGTAGAGGTGCGCGTGCACGTGGTCGATCGCAACGAGCGGCACGCCGAGCGACCACGCCAGCGCCTTGGCCGCCGACACGCCGACCAGCAGCGGGCCGATGAGGCCCGGGCGGTTGCCGACGGCGATCGCGGTGATGTTTTTCAGTTCGAGCTTCGCATCACTCACGGCTTTTCGCACGATCGGCAGGACGCGCTCGGCGTGCGCACGGCTGGCGATCTCGGGGACGACGCCGCGGTACTCGGCGTGCAGGTCGTCCTGCGAGGCGACGACGCTGGACAGCACCGTGCCGCCGTCGGGGTCGCCTGTGCCGAATCG
The DNA here is from genome assembly GCA_964652945.1 of uncultured Phycisphaeraceae bacterium. Lineage (GTDB taxonomy): Bacteria > Planctomycetota > Phycisphaerae > Phycisphaerales > UBA1924 > CAZZDW01. The sequence goes on along the minus strand of CAZZDW010000022.1, from coordinate 8,579 downwards.
CACCACCGACGCGGCGGTCTCGTCGCAGGAGGTCTCGATGCCGAGGATGTGCTGGGAGGTGTTCACGACGGCTCGGGAAGACGGATGCTTATTTTTACCACAGAGGCACAGAGGACACAGAGGCCACAGAGACAGAAAACTGCTCTGTTGAGATCATTGGGCCTTGGGTGGGGCGGGCGTCCCGCCCGCCCATTGAGATGCACAAGGACTATCGCAGGGCGGGCGGGACGCCCGCCCCACCCAAACCAGATTGAGGATTTCACCACAGCAACAGAAACCTGTGTATTGGCACCGTAATCTCCGCATTTCAAATATTGTTTTTGTCTTCCTCTGTGAACTCGGTGTTCTCTGTGCCTTTGTGGTAAAACAAGGCGCACGAACACGATGGGCAACCGGATTACGGTGCCGCGTGCTCGCCAGCGCCGACTCCCGCGTCGATGAGCCGTTGTTCGAGGTCTTCGAGCGTGATGGGGAGCGTGGCGACGACGTGCCCCGCGGCGTCTTTGATCTCGATCGTGCCGCCCACGACGGCGGCGTCGTCCGGCCAGAGGTCCGGCGGTTTCGGCGCGGCCTCCTCGCCGTGCTCGGCGGCCTGGCGGAGCGTCTCGATCCGACGGCCGACCTTGGAGAGGGCCAGGAAGAGCTGCTCCTGCTGCTTTTCGAGCGTGCGGAGCTCGTCGAGGGCGAGCCGGCCGTGCTGCGCGTCGGGGGGCGCGACGGGCTGCCAACGGCGTGCGTCGGATTGCAGGCGGACCTGCATCGTGGTGAGCGCCGCCGCGAGCTGCTTGTCGCTCATCTGCGTGCCGATCCACGACGGGTCGCTCCAGTGCTGCTCTGTTTCGGCGTCGCCGCTTTGGCGATCCAGCTCGCTCTGCTGGCGGAGGATGTCGGCGTCGCGGCGTTTGCGGAAGGCGGCGAGCCGCTCGGCGTTGGTCATGGGCACGTAGAAGCCGCTGTCCGGGTCGACGCCCCAGTCCTGGGCGTCGTCGGTGCGCTGGATGAGCTTGCCGGAGGGGAGGTAGTAGCGGGCCGCGGTGAACTTGATCTGCGCTCCGCCGAGCGAATACGGCGTCTTGACCGTCTGCACCAGCCCCTTGCCGTAGGTGCGCGTGCCGACGATGAGCGCGCGGCCGTGATCCTTGAGCGCGCCCGAGAGCATCTCGCTGGCCGAGGCGCTGTTGCCGTTGACGAGCACGATGATCGGGAAGTCGGGGAAGGTGTCGCCGGCTTTGGCCGAGTAGGTCTGGTTCTCGCCTTGGGCCCGGCCGCGGGTCGAGACGATGGTCCCCGAGTCGAGGAAGAGGTCGGCGATGGTGATGGCGGCGTCGATCATCCCGCCGGGGTTGTCGCGCAGGTCGAGGATCAAGCCGCCGAAGCCCGGCTGGTCGGCGCCCGCGGCGAAGAGCGCCTTGGCCAGCTCCAGCGGCGCGGTCGGCGTGAACTGCGAGAGGCGGGCGTAGGCGATGCGGCGGTCGGGGTCGATCATGTAGTCCCACTCGCCGCCTTGCTCGCTCCGCCGGCGGATGCCGCGCACGCTCGACGAGACAATCTCGGCCCGCTCGATCGTGACGTGGATCTCCTCGTCGCCGGCGAGCGTTGGCTCGGTGCTGTGTGTATCGACGGCGGAAGCATCCGCCTCGATCTTCTTCCCGTCGGCGACGACGCGCGGGCGAAGGATCGTCAGCGCGACGTTGGTCCCCGGCTCGCCGGTGAGCAGCTTGATGCACTCGTCGACGGTGAGCCCGCGGGTCGACGTGCCGTCGATCTCGCTGATCTTGTCCCCCGCCTGGATCCCCGCGCGGTAGGCCGGCGTGTCTTCGAGGGGCGAGACGACGGTGAGGTACTCATTCGTCCCCACGCCGTCGGGCATGACCTGCACGCCGATGCCGACGAAACTGCTCGTGAGCATCTTGGCGAACTCGCGCTGCTCCTCCGGCGAGACGTACTGGGCGTAGTCGTCGTTGAGCGAGTCGAGCATGCCGGCGATCGCCGCGCCCTGCAGTTGATGGTCGTCGACTTCTTCGACGGCCTCGCGTTCGAGGATGCCGCGGACCTCGACGATCCCGTCGGCGAAGTCGAAGTTGCCGGTGAGGAAGCGGTACGTCACCGGCGCGCGGGCGATGAAGACCCCCAGCAGCACGAAGAGCACCGCGTACATCGCCGGCAGCCAGCGTCCCACGGCGTCGGTCCGCTCGCCGCGGTGCGGGTGGTGGGGAGGGTGCGGCGTGGTGGGAGAAGGCTCGCTCATGAAAACTCCTGTAAAACGATGCTAGGAAAGACGTGGGGCGTGAGGCGTAGGGCGTGAGGCGTCTGTTGCTGGGGTGCTTATCCGCTGCGCGTGAGGTGTTCGCTGTTCAAACACTCCTCCAGCCACCGACGCCCCACGCCCCCACGCCTGACGCCCTCCATCTCTACCGATGACTTCCTACTCTTCCTCCACATGCCCGCACCCAAAGAACGCACGAGCATCAAGGTCCAGTCGGAGAAGGCGGTGCTGTGCGCCGTGCGGCTGCCCGAGGACGAGTACGACCAGCGCAACCCCTTCGGCGAGCTGGCGTCGCTGGCCGAGCAGGCCGGGGCGATCGTCGTCGGCGAGATGGAGCAGCGCCGCACCAAGCCCGAGGCCGGCACGTACATCGGCTCCGGCAAGCTCGACGAGCTGAAGAACTACTGCGCCATGCAGGACGCCTCGCTGGTGATCTTCGACCACGACCTCTCGCCGCGGCAGATCTCCAACATCGAGAAGGCCATCGAGCGCAAGGTGATCGACCGCTCCGAGCTGATCCTCGACATCTTCGCGAGCCGTGCGACGACCTACGAGGCGCAGCTCCAGGTCGAGCTGGCGCAGCTCGAATACACCTACCCCCGCCTCCGCGCCATGTGGGACCACCTGGAACGCATCGTCGGCGCCGGCGGCATGGCCGGCATCGGCACACGCGGGCCGGGCGAGCAGCAGCTCGAGATCGACCGCCGCCTCGTGCAGCGCAAGAAGCTCGAGCTGCAGCGCCGCATCGCCGAGGTCCACGACCGCAAACGCCGCATGGTGCAGGAGCGCAAGGCCGACCACGTGACCGTTGGGCTCGTCGGCTACACCAACGCGGGCAAAAGTACTTTGTTTAACGCATTGACCGCGGGCGGGACCGGGGGAGGGGGGGGGGCGTACGCGGACGATCGGTTGTTCGCGACGCTGGTGACGCGTACGCGCGAGTGGAACCTTGTCGGCGGCCTCACCGTCATGCTCTCGGACACGGTCGGGTTTGTGCGCAACCTGCCGCACCACCTGGTCGCGTCGTTCCGCGCCACGCTCGAGGAGGCGACGCACGCGGATGTGCTGCTGCTCGTGCTGGACGTGTCGGACCCGGCCGCGGAGCTGCATTATCGCACGGTGACCAGGACGCTCGACGAGCTGGAGAAGGAGGTCGCCCAGCGCGAGGAGCGTGCCGCTCGGCAGGCGGATCCGACGGCGTATGACCGGCATCGCCCGCCGCCGATCGCGTGGACGCCGCCGCAGCGGATCTTGCTTTTGAATAAGATTGACAAGCTGGCCGACAATCGTGAGCTGCTGGTGTGGCAGAGCCGCGTGCCGGGGTCGATCCCGATCAGCGCGGTCGACGAGTGGCCGGCGGGGCGGGGGCACGAGGAGCTGCGGACCCGCGTGCTCGCCGCGGCCCGGCAGGGGGTCGTCGAGGCCGTCCTGACCTGCCCGGCCAAGGACGGCAAGACCATCCAGCGGATCGAGAACCGCGGCGAGGTCCTCTCCCGCGACTACGACAACGGCAAGGCGAGCTTCCGCGTGCGGATCGGCCGTCGGCAGCTCGACCAGCTCAAGTCCGGGGCGGTCTCGCTGAAGGTCGAGGATGTAAAAGAAGAGGGTGTCCCCTGAAGTCAAGAGACAACCCGGACGAGCCCGAAGCGCGGAGCGGGGGGCGGCGTTCGGGGCCTGCCGAACACGTACATCCCTTGCTGGCGCTGCGGGCTCGTTGACGATTGAGTGGAAAATCGGGGTCGGAGGGCAGATACTTCTGCCCGCCGCCACCTTAGCTCAGCGGTAGAGCGATGCTTTCGTAAAGCATAGGTCCAGGGTTCAAATCCCTGAGGTGGCTTTGCCTTGCCGCGGCCTGAACAATGCCGCGTGCCGCCCGCCTCTCCGCCGATCTTCGACCCCTGGCCGCACCCGGCGTGCCTGAGCGACGAGGAGCTGCTCAAGCAGTGCCACCTCGGCAAGAGCCGTTCGTCCGGCCCCGGCGGGCAGCATCGCAACAAGGTCGAGACCGAGGTGACCCTCACCCACGAGCCGACGGGCCTGGCCGGCAAGGCGGGCGAGCGGCGCAGCGCCGTCGAGAACAAACGCATGGCCCTCCGCCGCCTGCGCCTCGTGCTCGCTGTCAATGTGCGGGTCGGCGTGCCGACGGGCGAGATCGGCTCGGTGCTCTGGAAATCGCGCTGTCGAGCAGGCAAGATCGCCTGCAACCCGAACCACCACGACTACCCGTCGATGCTCGCCGAGGCGCTCGACGTCATCGCGGCCTCCGGCGGCGGACGGATCGGCGGCGGCTGGGACCTCTCGACCGCCGCCCTGCGGCTGGGGTGCTCGGCCTCCCAACTCCTCAAGCTCGTGAAAGAACACCCGCCGGCCCTGGCCCTGCTTAATGCCGAGCGCGAGAAGAAGGGCAAGGGGACGCTGAAATAGCCTGTATGGTGGTTTGAGCGTGACACAGGCGTCCCGCCTGTGTCGAACCTCTCAATCTGGTTTGGGTGGGGCGGGCGTCTCGCCCGCCCATCGGGCGCTCTCTGCGTTCCATAGGGCGGGCGGGACGCCCGCCCCACCCAGAGACGCAATCCGCCTGTGCTACAAAGAAACGGCGATCCCGCCGCACCAGAGCTTGTCGTATAGTCTGCTTTGAACCATCCGTGAGCAGCACACCCCGTGGCCGTTCCTCCGCACACATCTTCGTTCTCGCGTGACGACGACAAGCGTCGGGTGCTCGACGCGACGGACATCGTTCGGCTCGTCGGCGAGACGATCTCGCTGAAGCAGAAGGGCCGCGAGTACGTCGGCCTGTGCCCGTTCCACGACGACCACAACCCGTCGATGGGCGTGGTGCCGCACAAGCAGATTTATCACTGCTTCGTCTGCGGCGCCGGCGGCGACGCGCTCTCGTACGCGATGAACTACCACAAGATGTCCTTCCGCGAAGCGCTGGAGTTCCTGGCCCAGCGGGCCGGCATCACGCTGACGCCGTGGAAGCCGCAGCACGGAACGGGCGATGCCGCGGCGGCGCAGGCGCAGCAGCAGCAACGCGAATCCCAGCGGGCCGCGATCTTGCGAGCCAGCGCGACGGCCGCCACCTTCTTCAAGGCGATCCTGCACCATCCCGAGCACGGGGCCGCGGCCCGCGCGATCGTCGAACGCCGCGGCATCAACGCCGAGATGCAGGAGGCCTTCGCCCTCGGGGCCGCCCCCGACATGTGGGACGGCCTGCGCGCGACGATCCTCTCCAAGAAGCTCGACGTCGCCCCCTTCCTCGCCGCCGGTCTGCTCCGCCCGCGTGAATCGGGCGGCGAGTTCGACATGTTCCGCAACCGCCTCATGTTCCCGATCCACGACCAGATCGGGCGCATCATCGCCTTCGGCGGCAGGCGCATCAACGACGAGGACGAGCCGAAATACATCAACTCCGCCGAGCACGCCGCGTTCGACAAGTCCTCCACGCTCTACGGCCTGCACCAGGGCGTGCAGGCGATCCGCAAGTCCGGCGTCGCCCTCATCTGCGAAGGCTACACCGACGTGATCGCCTGCCACCAGCACGGCGTCAAGAACGCCGTCGCCACCCTCGGCACGGCGCTGACCGCGCAGCACGCCAAGGTGCTCCGCCGGCTGTGCGACACGGTGGTGCTGCTGTTTGATGGGGATGACGCGGGCAAGCGGGCGGCGGAGCGCGCGGTGCAGGTCTTCTTCGATCAGTCGATCGACCTGCGCATCGCCACGCTCGCGGGGCACACGACCGCGAAGGATCCCGACGAGCTGCTCAAGCAGGAAGGGGGCAAGGCGATTCTTGAACAGTGCATCAAGGCGTCGATCGACCCGATGGACCTGCTCTTTCGGCGGTTCCGCGATTCGACGGAAGGCAAGGGGATCGCCGCCCGGGCGCGGATGATGGACGAGTTCCTGACGCGGATGGTCGAGCTGGGGCTGGCGCGGGTCGACCCGTCGCGCTTCCAGATGGTGCTCAGCCACGTCTCGCAGATCTCGGGGGTTGGGTATCGAGAAGTCGCCGACATGATCGCGCAGAAGATCAATCGGCGGCCGCCGGCGCACCTGGCGCGTCCCGGCGCAAGCGCCGTCCCGCAATCGCGCGCCGACCGGCGCAGGAACATCTTCGAGTCGCTCATCGGGTGCATCTTGTGCGATCCGTCGCTCATCATGAGCATCCCGGCCGACGACCAGCACCTGCTCGGCGTCGAGCACCTGCCCACCGAGGAGGGCAAACGCATCGCCCAGGCGATCGTCGACCTCGAGGCCGACGGCGAGGAGCCGTACCTGCGCACCGTGCTGACGCGCCTCGAAGACGAAGCCGCTCGGCGGATGGCGACGGCCCTCGAGAGCGAGGTCGACCACCAGACCGACTCGGACCCGGATCGGCTGCGCCAGCACTGGCACGACCTGATCGCCCGCGCCCGGCGGAGCCTGTCGCAAAGCCTTCATGAAGAACACCCGGCCGATGCGCGCGAACCCGGCCCGGACGGATCGACGGTTATCGGCACCGACGAGAAAAACGCGGCCGCCCTGTCGGTTGTGACGAAGCTGGAGCGGTTGCGTCTCCGCCGCGAGCGCGACGGGTACGACCCCTTGGCCACGCCCAGGCCGATGGGGCCGGGGGGAGCGGGGGGCGTGGGGGGCGCAGGGGGAGGCGGCTAAGCGACGTGTTCCTGCGTGCGTGCGGGCGGGCTATGCTCAACTCCCCGGCCCGTGTGTTCTTCGGACCGGGGCAAGGCCGGCATCTGACATTTCTTGCGCGCAGAAGGTGCCGCCCGTCTATTTGTGAGATACCGTTTTTTCTACCCACTCTACGGCTGCTTGCGTCCGAAAACCCGATCGCGATTCAACCGACCATTTCGGCGGCTCAGGACTTGGCCGCCGCCGCGTAGTCTGCAGGAGGCACACGTGTTCGACACTCTGCACCCCGCGCTTGCGGAACTCTTTGAAGCCAGCAAGGCCCGCGGCTGGCTCTCCTACGAAGAGCTCAACAACACCCTCCCCGACGAGATGGTCGACCCGGAGCGGCTGCACGAGCTGCTCATCTATATCGATTCGATCGGCATCGAGCTCATCGACGAGATGGAGTTCCGCGCCCGGTGCTGGCGCGCGTCGAGCGCCGCGGCGAAAGCAGGGGGGGCAGGGGGGCCGGGTGGGGCGGGGGAAGCCGGAGTGACGGGGGACAAGCCGGCGGTGGAGGCGGGCGCGAACGGGCTCGCCAAGCCGTGGCGGGCGATGAGTGTCGCCGGGGGTGAGCGGCGGATCGTCGAGACGCTCGCCGAGCTGGAGCGCGAGCAGGCCGCGGCGGCCGCCCCGGTGCGCACGCCCGACAAGCCCAAGCGGGCCGGGCCGATGGTGCTCGACGACCAGTTCCTCGACGACCAGCTCGACGAGCTCGATTCGGCGGCTCTGCAGCGCGACCTGGCCGACGCGCTCGCCTCGTCGCCCGACGGCGGCAGGCGCATCGACGACCCCGTGCGGATGTATCTCTCGCAGATGGGGACGATCCCGCTCTTGACGCGCGAGGAAGAGATACGGCTCGCCAAGAAGATCGAGACGACGCGGATGATCTTCCGCCGTCGATGTCTGGAGAGCGACTACATCGTGGTGCAGGCGGTCGACCTGCTGAGGCAGGTCTCGACGGGGGAGCTGCCGTTCGACCGGACGATGCGGATCTCGACGGCCGAGGACAACGCCAAGGACAAGATCCTCAAGCGGATTCCGTACAACCTCAGGACGATCGACAAGCTGCTGGTGCTCAACCGCACGGACTGGGAGGCGCTGCAGCAGGCGCTGCGCGACGGGCAGGAGCAGATGGCGAGCGAGCTGCGCGAGCGGCTGGCGACGCGGCGGCGGAAGATGGCCGTGCTGACCGAGGAGCTGTCGCTGCGGACGGGGCGGATCATCCCGCTGATGCGCAAGCTGCGCTCGATCGCCAAGAAGATGACGGACCTGGAGGCCAAGCTGCGCAGCGCCGAGCGGATGCCGCAGCGCGTCGACGCCGAGGACGTCGAGGTGATGCGCGAGGAGCTGGCCGGCCTGCGGGCGCTGGTGCTCGAGGAGCCGCGTGAGCTTGACCGACGGGTGCGCGACCTCTCGACGGTCTTCTGGGAATACGAGCAGGCCAAACGCGATCTCTCCGGCGGCAACCTCCGCCTGGTCGTCTCGATCGCCAAGAAATACCGCAACCGCGGCCTGCCGTTCCTCGATGTCATCCAGGAGGGCAACACCGGCCTGATGCGGGCCGTCGACAAGTACGAGTACAAACGCGGCTACAAGTTCTCGACGTACGCGACGTGGTGGATCCGCCAGGCGATCACGC
>CAZZDW010000021.1:0-40258 GCA_964652945.1 uncultured Phycisphaeraceae bacterium | reverse complement strand
CCCACCCCGGGCCCCCCCCCCCCCCACCACCCCCGGTGCCCGGGGGGGGGGGGGGGGGGGGGGTGGGGGGGGAAGAAATTGCAAAGCCCGCGGAGAAACCGCCGGAGGCGCTGATCCAGGCGATTCTGGCTTCGCGGAAGAAGTAAAGAACTGTGGGAACAGACAGACGGCCCAGGGACATTGTCCCTGGGCTTCTTTTATGCGCTCGCGTTACTCGTCTCGAACATTGCTTCAACGAACGACTCGGGGTCGAAGGGCTCGACGTCGTCGGGCGTTTCGCCGGTGCCGACGAACTTGACGGGGATGTTGGTGGCGGAGCGGATGGCGACGACGATGCCGCCCTTGGCGGTGCCGTCGAGCTTGGCGAGGAAGATGCCGGTGACCTCGGCGGCTTTGGAGAACTCTTCGGCCTGACGCAGCGCGTTCTGGCCGCTGGTCGCGTCGAGGACGAGGAGCGTCTCGTGGGGGCCGCCCTCGATCTGCTTGGCGACGACCGAGCGGATTTTGGCGAGCTGGCGCATGAGCGGGTCTTGGGTGTGCAGGCGGCCGGCGGTGTCGAGGATGAGCACGTCGACGCCGCGGGCCTTGGCGGCGGCGCAGGCGTCGAAGGCGACGGCCGCCGGGTCGCCGCCCTGCTGGCCCTTGACCACGTCGACGCCGAGGCGTTCGGCCCAGATTTCGAGCTGGCGGACGGCCCCTGCGCGGAAGGTGTCGCACGCGCCGAGGAGGACGGTCTTGCCGTCTTTACGGAGTGCCGAGCAGAGCTTGGCGATGCTGGTGGTCTTGCCGGCCCCGTTGATGCCGGTGACGAGGACGACGGTGGGCTTGGTTCCTGCTGGTGCTGAGCGCAGCGCCCGGTCTTCGGGCGGCCACATCGCTTTGAGCTCGCGCTTCATGTAGGCGAGGACTTCGTCGCCGGTGGTCATCTTGCCGGACTTGTAGTCGGCGCGGATGCCGTCGATGAGTTTCTTGGTGCCGGCGACGCCGACGTCGGCCTGGAGGAGCGCCCGTTCGAGCTCGCGGATGAGGTCTTCGTCGAGCTTTCGGCCCAGGAGCATCGACGTGACGCCGCCGATCGCCTCGCGGGTCTTGGCGAGCCCGGCCGAGAGGGTCGAGGTGACGGCCGAAGAGGCCTTGGAGATGACGCGCTTGAAGAAGCTCATGAGCCACTCCGTGGCGAAGTGGTCGAGTGGCTGAGTGGCTGAGTGGCAAAGTGGTGGAAAGGCCGTTGGCCATTGGCCGATGGCCATTGGCAAGACCACACGGACCGGCAACGATGAACCAACACTCTGCCACTCAGCCACTTTGCCACTGTGCCACTTCCTCGGTATTTACGCGATCGTATCGCTCTCGCTTGTCGCCTCACCGAGCACCTGTTTGAGGAGCTTGTCGAGCAGGCCGTTGATGAAGGCGGGGGATTTCTCGGTCGAGAACTCTTTGGCCAGCTCGACGGCCTCGTTGACGACGATCTTGGCGTGCGTCCTGCCCGAGGTCATCTCGTAGTGCGCCAGGCGCAGGATCGCACGGTCCACCGCGGCCTGTCGGTAGGCCGGCCATTCGGGGGCCAGCTCGCTCATGAACGCGTCGGCGGCGGCTCGGGCGTTGAAAGCCGCCAGAGCCAGGTCGAAGGCCCTGCGCCGATCGGCCGTGGAGAGGCCGGCGTCGTCGGCCGATTCGTCCGCGTGCGCGTCGTCCTCGTCGGATGAGACCACGGCGTATCGGCCGGGCGGCGTGGGGGGCGGGGTGACCACCAGCTCGCGCACCGCGGCGATGTCGGCCTCGCCAAGATCCTTGCCGGCGTCCATCAGGCGGGCGTCGAGCTGATACAGAGATTGGAACGCGAGTCGGCGGACGGCCTTCGAAGACGATGATGCGGACATAATTTAGCGGCCCCCTCGCGCCCCGCCCCTGCTGCGGGTTGCGGCTTTCTTCTTGGACGGTGTACGCGTTGATGTGGCGGCGGCGGGGCGGGGAGGCTGGATGGCGGCCGCGGCTTCGAGCGTGTCGAGGAGCGCGTTCATCGCCTCTTCGCCCTTGTTGCCGTGGCGGCCGCCCGCGCGCTCCTGCGCCTGCTCGACGGTGTCGACGGTGAGGACGCCCAGCGCGACCGGGACGCCGGTCGTGACCGAGACGGCGACCAGCCCCTCGCAGACGGCGTGGGCGATGAACTCGTCGTGCCGCGTCTCGCCCTTGATGATGCACCCGATGGCGAGGACGCCGTCGTACCCGGCCGCGGCGGCGTGCATGCACAGCACCGGCAGCTCGAAGGCCCCCGGCGCGTCGATCACCGAGGGCTCGTCGGCCTCCGGGAAGCGGCTGAGGAAGGCGCCCGCCGCCCCTTTGAGGAGCAGGTCGGTGATCGAGTGGCTGTAGCGGCTGACCACGATCGCCACACGCCACGCCGGCCTTCCCGGCCCACCCCCTTTCCCCTGTGACGCGGGCTGGTTTTGCCGCGTGGTGGCACGAACAGCGGAACGTTTGGTACGACGATCGGACGGCGTGCGCGGCATTCGGACCGATGATAGCACCGCTGATCCGGTTTTGTGGTGGCGCCGACGGAGTTCCCGATGCATGGGAAACTCGAAATCGTGCGCCCACGCACCGATCTGGCCCCCCCATCGGTGCCACCAAAGACGCCGATGCTGCCACGACCAATCTGATACCATCGTTCTATGCGGAGGTTTCTCGTGCGGGTCGCGCCCGCGCTGCATCTGACGCGGCTCACGACGGCCTTTGCCGCGGTCGCCAACGTCTGGTTCGTCATCCTCTGGACCCGCGGCATGGGAGCCGGGGGAGGCGAGAACGTCCCCGAGGCGATCGCCCGCACGGCGCTGCCGGTCTTGCTTGCGGCGGGCGCGGCCAATGCGCTGGGGCTGTTTGCGTTCGCCGCGGCGCTCAACGACCTGGTGGACCTGCACCGCGACCAGACGCTCAACCCCGAGCGGCCGTTGGCCTCGGGGCGGATCTCGGTCGAGCACGCGTTTATCGTGATGGTCGGCGCGCTGATCCTGGCGGTGCTGGGCGCGGCGGGGCTGGGGATGCCGGCGGTCCTGCTCACGCTGCTGGTCGCGGGGGCGGTGCTGCTCTTCAACGTGGTGTGGAAGTTTGTCCCCGGCGCGGGGCTGGTGGCCCTCGGGCTGATCTATGCCGGGCAGATGGTCACGCCCAACCTGCAGCTCCGGTTCGTCTGGCCGGTGTGGCTGGTGATGACGCACGCGCTGCTGGTGGCGGGCGTGGCGCACGTCGTCGGCGGGCGGCGGCCGGTGCTGACGCGGCGGGCGATCGTCGCCGCGGTGATGGGGTGGGCGTTCTGGTCGTGCGTGATGCTGGTCTTCGCGTGGCTGCGCAACACCGGCGAGCGGGAGCGGTGGGGCTGGGGCGAGTTCTGGCCCGAGGAGGTGCCGTTGACGTCGGGTGTGCTGCCGCTGGTGCTGGCGATCGCGTTCGTGGTGATCGCGTACCGGCGGGTGAAGCACCTGGGGATGACGCCGCGTGCGGCGGACAAGATCGCGCGGTACGGGGCGCTGTGGCTGGCGCTGTACGCGACGGCGTGGCTTTTGGGGAGCGAGCTGTACATCGCCGCGGGGGTGCTGGGCGTGGTCAGCCTGCTGGGCTTCCTGGGGATGACGGTGCTGCGCGAGCTGTTCTCGCTGCTGGAACAGCCCGTTGCGTACAGGCGATAGATGCGTGTTGCCTTTGGTGGCATTGGTTGGGGGGGGCTCCAGACCAGTGCGCGGGCGCACGGTTTCAAGTTTGCCCACACACCGATCTGGAGATCGGTGCCACCAGAACCAAGTCACCAAAACCATCGTCGTCTATCCTTCGCCCTGTGGAAAACGGCATCGGCCATCTCCGGGGCTTGCTCGATAAAGCGATGCCGCGTGACCGGCGCTCGCTGACAGCGCGGCTGCGCGGCGTCGAGCGTTCACGCGAGCGGGGAGGGGACGTTCGCAAGGCGCTCGCGCAGATCGAGGACGCGATTCGGCGGTCGATTGCGCTCCGCGAGCGGCGGCAGGCGGCGGTGCCGAAGCTGGAGGGCAAGTACGACGACGCGCTGCCGATCGTGCAGCGCAAGGACGAGATCGCCGAGCTGATCCGCGGCCATCAGGTCGTGATCCTCTGCGGCGAGACGGGGTCGGGGAAGACCACGCAGTTGCCCAAGATCTGTCTGGAACTGGGGCGGGGCGTTTCGGGGATGATCGGACACACGCAGCCGCGCCGGATCGCCGCGCGGAGCGTCGCGGCACGCATCGCCGAAGAACTCGGCGAAACGGTCAACTCCAAGACAAGCGTGGTCGGAACCAAAGTCCGTTTCAGCGACCAGACGCACCCCGGCACGCTCGTCAAGCTGATGACCGACGGCATCCTGCTGGCCGAGACGGTCGGCGATCGGCTGCTCGACGCCTACGACACGCTCATCATCGACGAGGCGCACGAACGCTCGCTCAATATCGACTTCCTGCTGGGGTACATCAAACGCACCCTGCCGAAACGGCCGGATCTAAAAGTGATTGTCACCTCGGCGACGATCGACCCCGAACGCTTCGCCGAGCACTTCGCGGATCAGCACGGCAAGCCCGCGCCGATCATCAACGTCAGCGGCCGGATGTACCCGGTCGAGGTCCGCTACCGCCCGATCGAAGACCCCGACGAGGACTCGCGCGATTCGCACTTCACCGACGCTCTTCTGGGCGCGGTCGACGAGCTGTCGCGCGTGAGTCCAAGTAGCGCCGGCGACGTACTGATCTTCTTGCCCGGCGAGCGCGACATCCGCGAGACGGCCGAGGCGCTGCGCAAACACCACCCGCCGCAGACGGAGATCCTGCCGCTGTACGCACGGCTGTCGGCGGCGGAGCAGATGCAGGTCTTCAAGCCCAAGAAGGGCAAACGGCGGATCGTGCTCGCGACCAACGTCGCGGAGACCTCGCTGACCGTGCCGGGGATCCGGTACGTCGTCGACCCGGGGCTGGCGCGCGTCAGCCGGTACAGCCCGCGGACGCGCGTGCAGCGGCTGCCGATCGAGGCGATCTCGCAGGCCTCCGCCGATCAGCGCAAGGGCCGGTGCGGGCGCGTCGCCGAGGGCGTGTGCATACGGCTCTACAGCGAGGAGGACTTTGAGAAGCGGCCGCGCTTCACCGAGCCGGAGATCCTGCGGACGAACCTCGCGCAGGTCATTTTGCAGATGAAGTCGCTCGACCTGGGCGAGGTGACGGACTTCCCGTTTGTGGAGCCGCCGGACGGCAGGCTGATCCGCGACGGGTACGACACGCTCTTTGAGCTGGGCGCGGTGGACGAGGCGGGGGCGCTCACCGAGGTCGGCAGGCGGCTCGCGAAACTGCCGGTGGACCCGCGCGTGGGGCGGATGGTCCTCGCGGGTGAGCAGAACGGCTGCCTCGGCGACGTGCTCGTCGTCGCGGCGTTTCTTTCCGTGCAGGACCCGCGCGAGCGCCCGATCGACCAGGCCCCGGCCGCCGACGAGGCGCACGGCAAGTTCAAGGACGAGACGTCCGACTTCACGACGGCCCTGAAACTGTGGGCGTTCTGGCGCGAGCTGAAAGACAAGCTCTCGTCCAACCAGCTCCGCAAGGCGTGCCGGACGAACTTCCTGTCGTTCGTGCGCATGCGCGAGTGGGACGACGTCTTCAAACAGCTCCACGGCGTGATGGCCGAGATGGGGTTCCACCCCGACAAACGCGACGCCAAACACGCCAGCCCGGCGCAGCACTACGAGGCGCTGCACAAATCTTTGCTCACCGGCATGCTCACCGGCGTGGGGATGAAGAGCGACATCAACGAGTATTCCGGCGTGCGGAACCTCAAGTTCAGCATCTTCCCCGGCTCGGGGCTCTTCAAGAGCCGGCCCAAGTGGGTGATGGCGGCGGAACTGGTGAAGACGAGCCGCCTGTACGCACGCGGCGTTGCGAAGATCGAGCCCGAATGGATCGAGCAAATCGGCCTGCACCTCGTCAAGCGGGTGTACAACGAGCCGCACTGGGAGCCGAAGACGCAGAATATTCTGGCCTTCGAGAAGGTCTCGCTCTTCGGGCTCGACATTGTTCCAAGAAGAAAAGTTCATTTCGGGCCTGTCGATCCGAAAGCCAGTCGCGAGCTGTTCATCCATCACGCGCTCGTCGAGGGTGAGCTGCGCACGACGGCGGAGTTTCTCCGGCACAACCTGGCGATCGAGGACGAGCTGCACGTCATCGAGCAGAAACTGCGTAAGCACGATCTGATCGCGGACATCTCGGCGCGGTTCAATTTTTATGATCGGAGGATGCCGCAGGGCGTGTTCAACGGCTCGACGATGAACCGCTGGCTCAAGGAGATCGAGCGGGGAGGCGAAGCCAGACACCTGTATATGAGCCGCGAGGACCTGCTCGTCGGCGACGCCTCGGCCGCGACGGCGGAGAACTTTCCCGATGCGTGGACGATCGCCGGCGTCGAGGTGCCGCTCGAGTACCACGCCGAACCGGGGCACCTCGACGACGGCGTGACGGTGCGCGTGCCGCTGGGCGTGCTCAACCAGGTCGATCCGGCGAGGGTCGAGTGGCTGGTGCCGGGGATGGTGCGGGAGAAGATCGCCGAGCTGATCCGCACGCTGCCCAAGAACCTGCGGACGAGTTTCGTCCCCGCGCCGGCGTGGGCCGAGAAGGCGCACGCGGCGATGCTGGAAAAGTCGGAGCTTTTGGACCGGCCGCTGAGCGACGCGCTCGCGCAGACGCTCAGCCGGTTGACGGGGATCAGGGTCGAGCCGGGTGATTTCCAGCTCGGCCAGCTCCCGCCGCACCTCACGATGAACATCAAGGTGATCGACGAGCACGGCCTGGTGCTCGCGCACGGGCGCGACCTCTCGGCGATCCGCCGGGCGCTGGCGTCGCGGCTCGCCACCGCCTTCGAACGCATCGACGACCCGCGCTACAACCGCGACGACGTGACGACGTGGGACTTCGGCGACCTGCCCGAATCGGTCGAGCGGCACAAGGGCGACATGCCGGTCGTCGCGTACCCGGCGCTGGTGCCGCTCAGCGGCGGGCCGGCGCGCGTGGGGCTGCGCCTCATGCAGAGCAAGCCGGCCGCGAGCACGGCGATGCGCGCGGGGCTTCGCCGGCTCTTCCGCATCGACGCGGCGAACGAGTTGAAACAGTGGCGCGACCACCTGCCGGGGTTCTCCGCGATGGCCGCGCGGTACGCGCCGATCGGCTCGGCGGGCGATCTCAAGAACGACCTGCTCGAACTGGCCGTCGACCGCGCGTACCTCGCGGTCGCGCCGGGCGCGGAACACCTCAACACGCATGCGCACGGCGGACAGGGAGTGGGGGGCGATCCCGCGTGGATGGTGCGGACGGAGAGCGAGTTCCGCGAGCGCGTCGAGCTGGGTTGGCGGCGGCTCGGCGAAGCGGTGCGCGAGGTCTGCGACGAGGCGGGCAAGGTCCTCGCGGCGTACCACGAGGTCGCCGTCGAGCTGGCGCACTCGCTCAACGACGCGGGGCGCGGCCCCGCGTGGGTCGCCGCGGCGGCCGACGTGAAGTTCCAGGTCGAGCACCTGATGCCGCGCGGCTTTTTGCTCAGCACGCCGCCCGAGTGGCTGCCGCATCTACCTCGATACCTTGCAGGCGGGGCGCTGCGGCTGCGAAAACTCGTCGGTCCCGGCGCCGCCAAGGCCGGACCGGCGGACGTGCAGGCCACCGGCGAGATCGCCAGGCTGTGGCTGCGCTACGAACGCCTCGTCGACCAGATCGGCGCCGACGAAGCCACCTGGCGGCCGGCCCTCACGCGATACCGCTGGCTCATCGAAGAACTCCGCGTCGCCAGCTACGCGCAGGAACTCCGCACGCCGATGAGCGTCTCCGTCAAACGCCTCGACAAGCAGTGGGACGAAGTCGTGAAAGAAGACCAGGCGATCCGCGAGAGCCCCGCGATTTGATTTTTAACACGGAGGTCACGGAGGAACACGGAGAAAGGCATGATTGAACGCGAAGATCGTGGAGTGCTCGAAGAAATGCGTAATTTCTTGTCTTCCTTCGAGTCTTCGAGTTCGAATCTGTATTGGTTTTCTCTGTGTTCCTCCGTGGCCTCCGTGTTAAAGCTATGCAGTCAGTTTCTTCAGCTCCCGCCGCATCACTTTCCCCGTCGGGTTCCGCGGCAGCGCATCGACCCGGCGGATCTCCACCGGCACCTTGTACCCCGCCAGGCGCTCGCGGCACCAGTCTTTGAGTGACTGCTCGTCAAAGTTGCCGTTTGCATCGACGAACTCGTCGGTCATCTCGACGAAGGCGATCGGCAGCTCGCCGCGGACGGGGTCGGCTTTGCCGATCACGCCGGAGTCTTTGATATCGGGGTGCGCGTTGAGGGCTTCTTCGATCTCGCGGGGGAAGACGTTCTCGCCGCCGACGATGAGCATCTCTTTGAGGCGGCCGGTGATGTGCAGGTGCCCGTCGTCGTCGAGGCGGCCGATGTCGCCGGTGCGGAAGAAGCCCCGCTCGTCGAACGCCGCGGCGGTCTCCTCGGGCAAGTGGTAGTAGCCGCCGAAGATGTTGGGCCCGCGCATGCGGACCTCGCCGTCGGCGTTGGCAGGGAGCGTGCGGCCGGTCTCGATGTCGACGATCTTCTGCTCGATCCGCGGCAGCGCCCGCCCCACCGAGCCGGGCCGAAACTCCTCCGGCCTACACCAGTTGCTCACCGGCGCGGTCTCGGTCAGGCCGTACCCCTCGTTGATCGTCACGCCGAACTTCTCTTGAAACGCGTCGCGCACCGCGGCCGGCAGCGGCTCGCCGCCGGAGACGACGTAGCGCAGCGACGCGAAGTCCTCCGGCGTCGCGTCCTTCACGCGCAAGAGCGCGTTGTACATCGACGGGATCGCCACGAGCACGGTCGCGCGGTGCTCGCGCAGCAGCCGGACGATCTTGCCCGGCACGAACTTCGCCGTGTACACCGCCCGGCATCCGATCGCCAAGGGCAGGAGCGTCAAGACCGTCATCCCGAACGTATGGAACTGCGGCAGGACGCCGAGCATCACCTCGGCGCGCGTGAAATCCACCCACTCCATGATCTGCCGGATGTTGGCCGAGAGGTTGCCGTGCGTGAGCATCACGCCCTTGGGCCGCCCCGTTGTGCCGGAGGTGTACAGCAGCAGCGCGAGGTCTTCGTCGCGTGCCCCGTCGCGGCCCATCGCCGGCCAGCGGAACTCGGGGACGCCCTTGAAGTCGACGTCTTCCAGCCGCAGCACGCGGACGTGCTCGGGCAGCGGCGGGGCGGTGGGGGGGGCGTCTTTGTTGACGAAGTCGAGCATGGGCTGGACGGCGATGATGGTGTCGCAGCCGCAGTCGTTGACGACGTAGCGGAGTTCTTCCGGTTTGAGCAGGTAGTTGAGCGGCACGACGGTCTTGCCGAGCATCCATGCGGCGAGGGCCGCCATCGGCGTCATGCCGCTGCTGGGCAGGAGCAGGCCGACCGTTTGGCTCGTCGACTTGGCGGCCAGTTCGCCCGCGATGTGCAGAGCGCCGACAAGCAGGTCGACGCCGCGGTACGAGCGGTTGTCGTCCACGATAAACGTGTGCAGCGGGCGGCGGACGAGCGAGCGGATGATCGGCCAGTGGATGCTCATGCGGGCTTGAGCATACCCGAGCCTGGACGGGGCGTCATGCACGCGATGAGTATCTGAACTTGCAACGGTCAGCAGCAGAAGCCCAAGGCGCGTTTCGGGTGGGGCGGGCGTGTAGAAAACACCCCCGACAGGGGCGCATCGAACATTTCGGATTGTCTGTGGCACAGGCGTCCCGCCTGTGCAAGAACACTGGAGCCGCACGGCACAGGCGAGACGCCTGTGCCACGTTCAAACAGCCCCAACACCTTGGGCACGGCTCATTATTTCTACGCAGCAGCGAGACGCCCGCCCCCCCCAAGACTGTTTTTTCTGAATCAAATGGCCGCTTGGAACGGGTTCAAGGTCATGGAGAATAAACGATTGGCGTACGCCGCGGCGACTGGTCGATAGGCTCTCTCTGCGTGCCCGTCGCGGGACGGGCCGCTTTGAACACGGCAGGCCACAGATTTCCGGGGAGTTTTCAAGTATGCAGATCGGCGGCTCATCGGTCGGGCAACGGGGTGTGCGGAACAGCGCGGCGGCCATGCTCGTCGCGACAGCGGCGGCGGGCCTGACGGTCGGCACGCTGATGAGCGGCTGCGCGGCCAAGCAGACCGCATCGACCGACGGCAACAACGCCGCGGTGACCCGGCCGGCGTACGACCCGGCCAAGCTCGAGGCCAAGCGTGCCGCCGAGCGGCGGTACAACGCGTCGGTCGGGCGCGACCGCGACGCCGCGGCCCTGGCGGTCGGGCTCATCTGCAAGGACATGGGCGACGCCAGCGGCGCGCGCCAATGGCTCTCGCCGCTGGTGAGCAACCCCGATCCGCAGATCGCCGGCCGCGCCCAAGCGACGCTCGGCCTCATGGCTCAGGAACGCGGCGACCATTCGCTGGCGATCGAGCTGCTGCGAGCGGCGGCCGAAAAGCTCCGCGGCGACGACGCCGTCCAGGCCCGCCTCGCCACCGCCCGCTCGCTCGACGCGCTCGGCCGCGCCCAGGAGGCCAAGGCCGAGTACGCCCGAGCCTCGGTGATGGGCGGCTATTCCGACCCGCCGGCGCTGGCCTCCGGCACGTCGGCGACGATCGTCGGCACGAGCACGAGCGGCAACTTCGCGATCCAGGTCGGCGCGTTCGCGAGCAAGGCCAACGCCGACCGCCAGGCGGCGATGATCCAGCGGAGCGCGGTCGACGCGGGGCTGGGGATGCCGTGGATCGAGCCGCAGACGGATTCGAGTGGCAAGCCGCTGTATGCGGTGCGTGTGGGCAAGTTCGGCTCGCGTGCCGCGGCGGTGGACGCCCGCAGCCGCGCCGGCCTGCGGGGGATCATCGCGTCGGTCGACTGAGCCGAGCGGGCCAAGAACAAAGGGGGAATAAGCGGGTTCGTGCGCATGAATGCGGCGGATGTTCGGTTGTTTTGATCGAACGGGCGGACTTTCGGGAACCGCCGGGGCCGCCGGGCGTCTATAGCTCTGCAGAGAGCGAGGACCGCTCTCCCCGATCGGGGGTCAGCCGCATGATGATGAAGCACGAGTCGTGGAACGTCCGCCGTTGGTCGCGCCCGCTGATGGCGGCGCTGCTGCTCGGCGTGAGCGGGGCGGGGATGACGGTATGCGCGGATGGGCCTTCGTCGCAAACTCAGCCCGACGAGCCCGCGAGCAACCAGCCGGCCGAGCGGCCGTCGTCGTCGCAACCGATGGTCGACGGCAAGCCGTACACCGAGCCCGGCGACCCGTGGATCGAGAGCCTCAAGCAGGATCCCGACGATCCGCTCGTCAAGAAGTACGCGCAGATGCGCAAAGAGCAACTCGAGGTCGAGCGCGAGCTGAAACTCATCCGCGCGCATCACTTCCGCGGCATCCGCAACCCCGAGATCCGCCAGGAAGGCATCGAAAAACTCAAGGCGTATACCGACCCGACCCTCTACCCCGTGCTGCTGGAGCTCTTCGAGCGCGAGGGGCGGGACGTGCGGGAGGCGATCCTCGATCAGCTCGCCGCGCAGAAGACCGACGAGGCCGACGCGGCCCTCGCCTGGTCCGCGGCCTTCGACAAGGACGAGTGGCAACGCGCCGAGGCGCTCGAGCGGCTCAAGGCGCGGGTCGACGAGACCGGCGGGGTCTCGTTCCGCGTCAAGAGCGTCGTCGCCGCCGGTTTGAAGCGCACGAGCAACCGCGAAGCCGCGGGCGCGGCGAACCTCGCGTGGGAGCTTCGGCTCTTCGAGGCGATCCCCATGCTCATCAACGCCCAGGTCGTCCCGGCGCAGCGAGACGGCGGGGGGGCGGGGGGGGCGGCCGCCCCGGACGGCGCGATCGCCGACATCGTCATCGGCACGCAGCAGGCGTTCGTCGCCGACCTGCAGCCGGTGGTGGGCGACAGCGCGGTCGGCTTCGATCCCGAGCTGGGCGTCGTGACCGACGGCGTCATCCTCCGCGTCATGGGCGCGTACGTCATCACGTACCGCTCCGAGGTGCACGAGCCGCTCAACCGCCTCGCCTCGGCCGGATGGGGCGGCAAGGACGTCTCGCACCTGGGCTGGGACCAGCGGGCGTGGAAGAGCTGGTACTACAACGAGTACAAGCCGTATCGGCGCGAGCTGGAACTTGCGGAAAAGAAAGCCGAGGGGCTCAGCCCCTCGGGTCCGAACGGGTAGCTTTCCATCAATCGATAGGCACGCTCGCTCCCGCTCGCGTCTCGTATGGCATTAACGAGCGGTGAAATGGGCTCACTTCGACGTGTCGGTCATCGCGATCACCGACGCCGCGGCGGTCCGGTCGGTGTGCGTCAATGAGATCATCCAGTCGGTGATGTTGCGCCCGCCGGCGATGGTCTTCGCCTTGCCGGAGAGGTGGACCTCGGGCTTGCCCGAGAGCCCGCGGCGGACCTCGACGTCGGTCCAGAAAATGCCGTGGCTGAGCCCGGTGCCCAGGGCTTTGAGGACGGCTTCCTTGGCGGCAAAGCGTGCCGCGAGGTGCTCGGCCTGGCGGCGGACGCCCAACGAGTCGTGCTGTTCTTTTTCGGTGAAGCAGCGGCTGAGGAACCGCTCGCCGTGCTCGGCGAGCATCCGGCGGATGCGGTCCACTTCGACGAGGTCTATCCCGTGCCCGACGATGCGCATGAGCGATCATAGAGCTGACGCGGCGTGTTGATCCGCTCATACGAGACACGAAGCGCGAGCGAGCGTGCCGCATCGCGTCTTATACAAGAGCGGACGTTTACGATTGGCCCTTCGGCTTTTTGCCCGGTTTCGGATCGGCCTTCGGCTTGTCCGCCGCCTTGGTTTCCGCGGGCTTGGCCGTGTCTTTCGAGGGCTCGCTCTTGGCCGGTTCCGAGGAGCCGCCGGAGGACGACTCGGCCGGCTTGTCGCTCTTCTCGCCCTTGTCGGCGGAGGCGGCTTTCTTGTACGCCTCGGAGCGGTAGTCGGTCTGGTAGAAGCCCGAGCCCTTGAAGATGACGGCCGCGCCGGTGCCGATGAGGCGTTCGAGCGCGTTCTTGCCGCACTCGGGGCACTTGCGCTTCGGCGAGTCCTTCATGGACTGGAAGAGCTCGAACTGGTGGCCGCAGGACGAACACTTGTACTCGTAAGTTGGCATAAGAAAAACTTTTTATGCGGAAAGGTCTCGGGCGAACTATGAAGACTGTCGCTTGCAGGCGTGCGGTATCGAGTTCCCGGCGGAATTGCCCTCGCTTGCGAGGATTATGCAGGTTTCGAAGTCTAGATGATCAAGCAAAGCAAAAAACAGTTTGAACCACGGAGAACACAGAGGACACAGAGATTTGCATCCAATCCCTCGCTTGGGTGTTGGCCTCAGTTCTTTGTTCTGTGCCTTTCTCTATGGTCTCTGTGTGCTCCGTGGTTTAAATTCTTTGCATAATCCTTTTGCACTTCGGGCTCGTTGTGTTGGGTGTGTTCTCCGCGCGACTCCGCGACCTCCGTGTTCAACCGCATTTCATCACGGCGCGACGCCGACCTTGGCCGAGCGGATGACGCGGTCGCCGAGGGCGTAGCCGTTCTGGATGACCTGGGCGATATGGCCGGGTTCGACGCCCGGGGGGGGCGACGGCGTCTGCATGAGCGCCTCGTGCTTGCCCGGCTCGAAGGCGTCCCCGGGCTTCGGCTCGATGAGCGAGACGCCGTGCAGCGAGAGCGCCCGCAGCAGCTCGGCCCGGATCACCCGCATCCCCTCGACGACCGCGGAGAGCGACGACTCCTGCGTCTGCTGGTCGAGCTGGGCGAGGGCGAGGTCGAAGTGGTCGAGCACCGGCACGATGCTGTTCAGCACCGACGTGGCGCCCTGGCGCTTGGCCTCCTGCTCGTTCATCGCCGCACGGCGCTGGAAGTTCTGGAAATCGGCCAGCGCCCGCTTCCACTGGGCCGTCGCCTCGTCGCGCTCGCGCACCGCGGCGTCGCGCTCGATGATCAGCGCGTCGATCACCTCGGCCGTCTCGTCGGGGTTCGCGTCCGCGCCGCTCTCGGGCGGCAGGTCCGCCGGATGGGGTTCGTCTTCAGGATTCATGGGCTTGCGTCCGAACATCTCGTCCTCTGTCTTTATGCACGGGCGAGACGCCTGTGCCACGAAATACATACTTTCAGCCGCTGATCGCGTCCTTGAACTTCTTCCAGAACGAGTGCGTCTCCGGCAGGACGGAGTGGTTCTCCGTCTCGGCGAACTCGCGGAGCAGCTTCTCCTGCTTCTCGTTCATCTTGGTGGGGATCTCGACCTTGACGCCGATCACGAGGTCGCCGCGCCGCCCGCCCGTCGAGCTGGTCATTGAGCCGCGGAGGTTGGGCAGGCCCTGCCCGGCGAGGCGGAAGAGGTCGCCGTGCTGCGTGCCGCGGGGGATCGTGAGCTTCTGGCGGCCTTCGAGCGTCGGCACCTGCACCTCGGCGCCGAGTGCGGCCTGTGTGAAGGAAATCGGCATCTCCATCAGCAGGTGATCGCCCTCGCGCTGGTACAGCTCGTGCTCCTCGACGCGGACGACGACGTGCAGGTCGCCGCGCACCCCGCCGCCCCCTGTCCCCGCCTCAACAGGAGGAGGCTCGCCCTCGCCGCGGATGCGCACGGCTTGTCCGGCGGCGATGCCGGGGGGGATGCGGACGCTGATGGTTCGTTTCTTGGGCACGCGGCCCTTGCCGCGGCAGGCGTCGCAGAAGTGCTTGATGACCGTGCCGCGCCCCGCGCAGGCGGGACAGGCGGTGACCATGCGGAACATGCCGCCGAGCCCGGTCTGGGCGACCTTGCCTTGGCCGCCGCAGGTCGGGCAGGTTTCGGGGGAGGTGCCGGGCTTGGCGCCCGAGCCGGAGCATTTTTCGCAGAGGTCGAGGCGTGTGAACTCGACTTCTTTCTCGACGCCCTTGAGGACGTCGGTGAGGGTGATGGAGACCTCGGTTTCGAGGTCGTAGCCGCGCGCCCCCCCCGGCCCGCGGCGCCCACCGCCGCCGAACCCGCCGCCCCGACCGCCACCGCCCCCCCCAAAGATCTCGTTGAACATCGAGAAGATGTCGGAGACGTCCATGCGGCTGAAGTCGTGGGCCGCGGGCCCGCCCCGGCCGCGGAGCCCCTCGTGGCCGTACTGGTCGTAGATCTTGCGTTTGTTCTCGTCGGAGAGGACCTCGTACGCCGCGGCGGCCTCTTTGAACCGGGTCTCGGCCTCGGCGTCGCCGGGGTTGCGGTCCGGGTGGTACTTCATGGCGAGGCGCCGGTAGGCGCGCTTGATCTCCTCGCCGTCGGCGGTGCGCTCGACGCTGAGGACTTCGTAATAGTCGCGGGTTACGGTCATTCGGTGGTCGCCGGTTGAGGTTCGCCCTGTTTTACCACAGAGGACACAGAGGACACAGAGTTCACAGAGGAAGACAATGGGCGTTTGATTTCTTTGACGCCGTTGGCACAAACTCGACCACGGCAACATCGATTGTTCCCGGGACAGAAGCGGCGGTTTCAGCAATAAGCGTTATGGATCGTTCGGGCTCCATGCCGCCGGTTCCCGCGCCAAGGGCGGGGAAGGCGATGCTGGCAAAGCCGTGCTCCTCGGCGAGCCGAAGGGCGTTCTTCACACTGTCGATCACCGCCCGCGTCGTCGCCCGCCAGTACCACTCGAGCGCTGCGACATGGATGATGCCGCGGAAGGAGAGCCTGCCGGCCGATGTCAGGACGGCCTGCCCGGTCTTCAGCACGCCCATCCGGGAGAGTTCGCGGAACGGCTCCGTGCCGCCGCGGCGTTTGATCGCGCCCGACACGCCCTGCGGCAGCAGGAGCCACCACGGGATGAAGTTGCGATTCCACGCGTTGACGATCACGTCAACGCGCTGGTCGAGCAGGTCGCCTTGGACTCGCGAGACTCGCATGAAAGCCGCACGCCGCGTTTCCACGGCGTGCGACGGTCTATTTACTCGCCATTGCCGTCCATCCAGCCTCGTGCCTCTTCGACAATACGGTCTGGGGTGGAATCAACATTGTCGTAATCGTCAAAATAAATCCCATCAGTGAGAGCCATGAGTGCGGCCGCACCGATCATCGCCGATTGACCCTCTATTTCGTCGGAATGAGTAATGAATGATGCCACGCAATCTCGGGTGCCAAAGTCAATACCGAGCTCCGCGTACTCAGCGGCAGGAGATAGAAACCATTCAAAGCCAGAGGCTTTTCCGTTCAGCTTGGCGGGAAGAAAACCAGAGTGTTCCGCAAGATCGGCGTCATCAAGAACGAGATCAAAGCCCAACGTGCGTGCAGCATCGGAAATCGCCGTCGTTGTCGGCAAATGATCACGATGAAATGCCACGGATTGGGAGATTGACATGTTTGTTCTCTCGACAACCTGTATCTGAAACCTCTCACCAGATGCGATTATTGAGGAATACGCACCCTCGATGATGTTCTCCCGTTCACGTCAGGCCACCGCCCCCGCCACGGCGTTGGTATCTTCCTTCAGCTCGCTGATCAGGCAGTTGGTCGTGAGCATGAGCCCGGCGACGCTGGCCGCGTTGACCAGGGCCGTCTTGGCGACCAGCGCGGGGTCGATGATCCCGGCCTTGACGAGGTCCTCGTAGCTGTCCGTCGAGGCGTTGTAGCCGAACCCAACGCCCTTGCCGGCCTTGACCTTGTCGATCACCAGGTCGCCGTCGACGCCGGCGTTCTCGGCGATCTGCTTGAGGCACGCCTCGACCGCCTTGGCGACGATGTCGTAGCCGAACTGCTCGTCGCCCTTGGCCTTCTTCTTCGCCGCGAGGATCGCCGACTGCGTGCGGAGCAGCGCCACGCCGCCGCCGGGGACGTACCCCTCCTTGGCGGCAGCACGCGTCGCGTGCAGCGCGTCGTCGACGCGGTCCTTGGCCTCCTTCATCGCGACCTCGGTCGCGCCGCCGACGTTGATGATCGCCACGCCCCCGGTGAGCTTGGCGTGCCGCTCCATCAGCTTTTCGCGGTCGTAGTCGCTGGTCGACTTGTCGTGCTGGCTCTTGATCTGGGCGGCACGCGCCTGGATGTCGGCCTTCTTGCCCGCGCCTTCGATGATCGTGCAATCGTCCTTGGTGATGATCACCTTCTTGGCTCGCCCCAGCTCGGACAGGTCGATCGACTCGAGCGAACGCCCCAGGTCCTCGGCGAAGAACGTGCCGGCGGTCAGCGTCGCGATGTCGCCGAGCATCGCCTTGCGGCGGTCGCCGAAGCCGGGGGCCTTGACGGCGCAGATTTTGAGGACGCCGCGCAACCGGTTCACCACCAAAGCCGCAAGAGCTTCATTTTCAACCTCTTCGGCGATGATGAGCAGGGGCTTGCCGGCCGCCGCGACCTTGTTCAGGAAGGGCAGGAAGTCCGTCAGGTTGCCGATCTTCTTCTCGTGGATCAGGATCGTGCAGTCTTCGAGCACGCACTCGGCCGTCTTCGGGTCGGTCATGAAATACGGCGAGATGTAGCCCTTGTCGAACTGCATCCCCTCGACGTAGTCGAGGCTCGTCTCGGCGCTCTTGCCCTCCTCGACCTCGACGACGCCCTCGGGGCCGACCTTGGCGATCGCCTCGGCGATCAGCTCGCCGATCTTGGTGTCGTGGTTGGCCGAGACGGTGGCGATCTTCTTGTAATCGTCCTTGCCCTTGCACTTGACGCTCATCTCGTCGATCGCTTCGGCCGCGGCCTGGGCGGCGGCGTTGATGCCCCGCTGCACGTGCACCGGGTTGGCCCCCGCGGCGACGTGGCGGATGCCCTCGCAGAAGATCGCCTCGGCGAGCACGGTCGCGGCGGTGGTGCCGTCGCCGGCCTTGTCAGCGGTCTTCTTGGCTACCTCGTTGACCATCTTGGCGCCCATCGACTCGAAGGCGCCCGGCAGCGAGATCTCCTTGGAAACGCTCACGCCGTCCTTGGTGATCGAGGGAGAGCCGTAGGATTTCTGGAGGATGACGTTGCGCCCCGTCGGGCCCATCGTCACCTTGACGGCGCGGGCCAGCGCCTGCACGCCCTTCTTCATCTCAAGAAGCGCCGAATCGTCGAACATGATCTGCTTGGTCGCCATGGTGTTGTCCTTCCTATTTTGATTGTTCGTAAGCTTCGTTTACTTGCTCTTCCGTCGGCCTGCCCTCGCTCGCGCTTCGGGCTCGTTGTTCTGCGAATGCCGAATGCCTGATCCCGAATGCCTCTTCCTAATCTGCTCCGTTCACATACCCGAGTTCCTGCAGTTCTCTGCCCGCTTCCTCGTGAAACCAGCGTGTGTTCTCGCCCGCCAAGTGGTTCTTCCAGTCGCCGACCTCGCCCTTGCGGTAGAACGACGTCGGCGCGTGGTGGCTGAAGCCGGGGTTGGTCTTCGACTTCTCCGAGAGCGGCTCCGCCTCGCCCGGATCAAGCCCGATGAAGCGGTACACCTCGGCACGCTCGCGCTCGGTGTCGGCGTGCAGCCGCTCGTAGGTGAGCCGGTGGACCGCCAGCTCCGGCTGCTCGGCGATCGTGTCGAGGTCGTGGCGGATGTGCGAGGCCCACATCGCGGCGTAGTGCCGCACCCACGCCTCGTTCTCCAGCAAGCTCCGGGCCGCGGCCTCGATCGACGCGGCGTCGTCCCTGCGGACACTCACGAGCTGCGCGTCGAAGGCGGCGCGGACGTTGTCCTGCACGACCCCGGCGTTGCCGACGCGGAGCAGGTGGTACGTCCACGAGACGAGCACGTCGCGCCCGTCGCGCGTGATGAGCAGGTGCCGCCCGCCGGGGACGAACTCGCGCAGCCGCCGCGGCGTGTGATCGCCGAAGGCTGTCGCCCGCGGGTTGCGCTCTTTGAGCGAGAGCAGGCACCGCCGCACGGTGTCGTGAAAGCATGCCTCGGCGACGCTCCTGGTCGGCTCCTTGTGCGCGACGTGCCAGCGGACCTGGCTGAACTGGTCGAACGCCTGGCGGAGGATGTGGAAGTGGAACTCGCCGTGGCAGCACGCCCGGGGGTGCAGGTTGATGAGGTTGGAGAGCCAGTTGGTCCCCGAACGCGGGTGCCCGCAGACGAAAAAGAACCGGTGCTGCGGCAGCGGTTTCAGCTCGGCCGCCATCTTGTAGCCGCGGCGCTGCGTGATCGGCCTGCCCCCCAGCACGCGGACCGCGCCGTTCTCGCCGTCCACGGCGACGCCCTCGTCGGCGATCCGGCCGATCGAGCGCGCCTTGCTGAAGATGCGGGAGAACAGGTCCATGCAAAACTCGGTGCTTTCTTCCGTGGCACAGGCGTCTCGCCTGTGCGTGTGTCAATCGTCGTACCCCAACGCTTTGGGCAACGGCCCGGTCTCTTCGCCGAACCACGCCGTCACGTTCGGCGTGAAGAACCGCCGCCAGTCGCCCACCGCGCCCTTGCGGTAGATCGCGTGCGGGTTCTCGCTGGCGATGCCGGGCTTCGAGTGGCTCTGGTCGTCGAGCGGCTCGGCGATCGCGGGATCGAGCCCGAGGAACCGGTACATCGCCGAGCGCTCACCCTCAGGGTCGGCGTGGATGCGTTCGTAGCGGACGACGCGGACGCGGGCCGGCACGCGGCCATCCTCGATCGCGCGGAGTTCTTCGAGGTCGAGGCGGATGTGGTTCCGCCAGCGCTTGCAGAGCAGGCGTGTGAACCGCTCGCTCGTCTCGAGCAGCCGCTCGGGGTGCCGGTTGAAGTAGTCGGGATCGGCGCGGAACGCGGCGCGGTGCGAGCCGAGCTCGGCATCAAAGCCGCTCCCCCCCGCACCGGTCCGGTAGTTGTGCCCGGCGTTCTTGATCTCCTGGTGCGCCCACGAGACGAGCACATCGCGCGGGTCGCGCAGGATGTAGAAGTGGGGTGCGCCCGGCAGCAGCACCTTGAGC
This sequence comes from uncultured Phycisphaeraceae bacterium, assembly GCA_964652945.1. Taxonomy (GTDB): domain Bacteria; phylum Planctomycetota; class Phycisphaerae; order Phycisphaerales; family UBA1924; genus CAZZDW01. Next base: position 20,384 of record CAZZDW010000021.1, on the reverse strand, counting down.
GGCCGCGGCGTGCGGTCGCCCAGCCACACCGCGCCCGGCTTGGCGGCCCGCTGGCTGGCGATGATCCGCCGGACCGAGTCGCGAAAAGCACGCTCGGCCTCGCTCTTCATCGGCTCGCGGTAGCAGGCGTGCCACCCCTTGCCGGTCATGTCGTCGTAGGCGTTGCGGAGGGCCTCGAAGCGGAACTCGCCGCGCATCGAGGCGTGCGGGTGGCGGGCGATGACGTTGTCCATCCAGTGCGTGCCCGAGCGCGGATGGCCGCAGAGGAAGAAGACGCGGCAGCGTGTCGAAGTGCCGTCGGCGTTGTCGAGCGTGATCGAGTACTCGTTCTGCGTGTCGTCGAGGCCCGGCGGCACGGACGAGTATTCGACCTTGTCGACGCCGGGGACGTGCCCGAGGATCGCGGCGATCTCGTCGGGGCTCATCGGCGGCCGCCTGGCCGCATGCCCGTTCAACGCAACCGGCCGGTGCGACGATGCGGCGACGCCGCTCGCCCCTGAGGGGGCGACGACCCGCACCACGTCTTTGACCAGCCGTTTGAGTTGCTGCATGACGACACCGGATCAAACGAAGACGAACGCGGAGATCGCGGAGCGGAGCAGAGGACGCGGAGAACACATGAACATGCATTGATGCTCCGCGTTCTCCGCCGAACTCCGCTTCTCCGCGTTCTCGGAAATCCTCAGCCCTGGATGACGCCGAGCAGTTCCGTCTCGCGGAGGATGAGGTGTTTATCGCCCTTGAGCTCGACCTCGGTGCCGGCGTACTTGCCGTAGACGACCGTGTCGCCGATGCGGACGGACATCTCGCCGCGTTTGCCGTTGTCGAGACGCCGGCCCGGGCCGACGGCGACGACCGAACCGCGCACCGGCTTCTCCTTGGCCGCTTCGGGCAGGTAGATGCCCGAGGCCGTCTTGGTCTCGGCCTGGATGGGCTTGACAAGAACACGATCTTCGAGGGGACGGATGGCCATATGGATTCTCCAAATAAGTCTGACGTATCTCACAGGCGGCAAAGCACAGGTCTCTATGCCGGGATCGCATCGCCGCTCTTATGACAACTTTCGAAGTATCCCCGAATCGCATCGGAGATGTTTACGACTGCTTCTTGATGCGTATCGCCTTGGCTCCAACATCCGGGAAGTAGGGGGCATGACGCAACGAACTTGCCGTCTTCGTCTTGTTCGATCACGATTCCGAGCTTCATGGTTCGATCTCGGGAAGCCTTGCTGCTCTGCCCTCGCTTGCGCTTCGGGCTCGTGTTCTGACCCGGAACCCGAGCCCCGGAACCCGGAACCCGATTTCCGACGTTTAGAACCCCATCCCGCCCATGCCGGGCATGCCCATACCTCCCATGCCCATGCCGGGCATGCCGCCCATCCCACCCATGCCGCCGCCGGGGGGGCCGTGGGAGTGGGCGTCTTTGTCCTCGGGCTTGGCGGTGATGATGCAGTCGGCCGTCAGCAGGATCGTCGCGACGCTCGCGGCGTTCTGCAGCGCCGACAGGTCCACCTTGGCCGGCGTCAAGACGCCCGCCTTGAGCATGTCGCCGTACTCGAGCGTCAACGCGTTGAAGCCGAAGCTTCCACTCTGCTCGCCGACCTTGGCGACGACGACGGTCCCCTTCTCGCCGGCGTTGTCGGCGATGGTCTGCAGCGGCACGCTCAGCGCCTTGTACACCACGTCGAGACCCGCCGCGTAGTCGTACTTGAAGTGCCCGATGTCCTCCGCCGAGACATCGTCGCCCTTCGTCCCCGCCTTGCCGAAGACCGCCTTGTATTCCTTGATGTTCGCGACAGCCGTGCGGGCGCGGATGAACGAGACGCCGCCGCCGGGCACGACGCCCTCGGCAAGGGCCGCACGCGTCGCGTGCAGCGCGTCCTCGACGCGGGCCTTCTTCTCCTTCAGCTCGGCCTCGCTGGCCGCGCCGACGTTGATTTGAGCGACACCACCCGCCAGCTTCGCCAGGCGCTCCTGCAGCTTCTCGCGGTCGTAATCGCTGGTGCTCGCCTCGATCTCGCGGCGGATCTGCTCGATCCGCCCCTGAATGTCCTTGTTGTCGCCCGCACCCTCGATGATCGTCGTGTTCTCGCTGTCGATCTCGACCTTCTTCGCAAGCCCGAGCTGCGAGAGCTCGATCTTGTCCAGCTCGACGCCCAGGTCCTTCATGATCGGCTCGGCGCCGGTCAGCACGGCCAGGTCTTCGAGCATCGCCTTGCGCCGGTCGCCGTAGCCGGGGGCCTTGACGGCGCAGACCTGCAAGGTGCCGCGGAGCTTGTTGATGACCAGCGTGGAGAGCGCCTCGCCGCTGACGTCCTCGGCGATGATGAGCAGCGGCTTCTTGGCCTGCATCACCTTCTCCAAGAGCGGGATGAGCTTGGTGAGGTTGTCGATCTTGTCCTCGTGGATGAGCACGAGACACTTGTCGAACTCGACGGTCATCTCGTCGGTGTTGGTGATGAAGTTCGGCGAGAGGTAGCCGCGGTCGAACTGCATCCCCTCGACGACGGTCACTTCCGTCTCCAGCCCCTTGCCCTCTTCGACGGTGATGACGCCGTCCTTGCCGACCTTGGCGAAGGCGTCGGCCATCATCTTGCCGATCTCGGCGTCGTTGTTGGCCGAGATGGAGGCGACGAAGCGGATGTCGCTGGACTTGGGGCTGGGGTCGACGGGCTTGGCGAGTTTTTTGATCTCTTTGGAGGCGGTTTCCACGCCGGCTTTCATGCCGCGGACGAGGGCGTTGGCGTCGACGCCGGAGGTGATGTACTTCAGCCCCTCGCGGAAGAGCGCCTCGGCGAGGACGGTCGCGGTCGTGGTGCCGTCGCCGGCGTCGTCGGAGGTCTTGCTGGAGGCCTCCTTGACGAGCTTGGCCCCCATGTTCTGCGCCTTGTCGCGGAGCTCGATCTCCTCGGCGACGCTGACGCCGTCCTTGGTGACGGTCGGCCCGCCCCACGACTTGTCGAGGATGGCGTTGCGGCCGCGGGGGCCGAGGGTGCTCTTGACGGCCCGGGCGAGTTTCTCAACCCCGGCCAGAAGGGCGTTGCGTGCGTCCACGTCGAAGGTCAGTTGCTTTGCCGCCATGTGCTGTGCTCCAAGTCAGGTCTGTTCGGTCGTCGGTCAGGGTTCTTTTCACACGCCGCCCTCGCCCCAAACGTGAGCCGGGACGTATCGCCCCGGATGCAAGGGCGCGCGGTGTGCAAGGGTCAAGGCAAGCCGGATGCCATTCCCGGCCGACGGCTCGCCCGACCGCCCGCGCCGCATGGGCGTCGCTGGGAAGGCGTCGGATCATACACGAAGGCCGTCGGGGCACCCGCGGGCCGTGCCGCCCTGACAGAGCGGGAGACGTACCGATCGGCTGACTGCCGGATTGGCAGATGCGATGAACGTGAGACGGGGCGTGTCGCCCCGTCTTGAATACTCACAACCCCTCGCACCGTGCGCACAAGCCGGGTACTATCCGTGCGATGATCCCGCCCCTGACGCTCGCCACCGACGTGGCCTCGTACATCCCCGTCATGATCCTGCTCACCATGGCGATCATCTTCGCCATCGTGAACGTCGCCGCCTCCGTCTCGATCGGCCCCCGCCGCTCGGGCGGCGTCAAGATGCACACCTACGAGTCGGGCATGAACCCCGTCGGCAACGCCCGCAAACGGTTCAACGTCCGCTTCTACCTCATCGCGATGGTCTTCCTGGTCTTCGACATCGAGATCATCTTCCTCTACCCCTGGGCCACGACCTTCCCCAACCTCGACCAGCACGGCGGGGCCGCCTGGCTCTGGCTGGGCCGGATCTTCTTCTTCCTCTTCACCACCCTCGTCGCCTATGTCTACGGCTACCGCAAGGGCGTCTTCCGCTTCGACTGATCCGTATCCGGACCTTCCTGCCCACCGCTGGCCACACATCCCGCCGGACCAGGGGGTAACCCGGTTTCTGACGGCAAAGACGCCGTACGGGTATTCCCGCAAAGTCGTCCCCGATCACCTCCGATAGTTGAAGTAGGCCGTCCCCGGCGGGGAGGGCACGCCGTGCGTTCGTTCTGAGCCCGGCGGCCGGGGTTGGCACGGGGAGGGGGGACGGGGGGGAAGAAGACCACGCCGGGCGTTATGGCCGCCCGGCTCGCTCGGCCACGGATTGCTCATGAGCGGATCGAACGCCACAACCCCGCACGACGTCGCCACCCGCGGGGCCCTGCGCACGCTCATCGAGGACCGGCGGCTCACGATCCTCTTCCAGCCCATCGTCGACCTGCACGACGGGATGATCGCCGCCTTCGAGGCGCTCTCCCGCCCCGCGCCGGGCAGCGGCTTTTCCCACGCCGGCGAGCTCTTCGAGGCCGCCCAGCAGCAGGGGATGCTCTGGGAGCTGGAAGACCTCTCGCGGACGCTCACGCTGGAGGGCGTGAAGAGCTGGCCGCGCGACGTCAAGCTGTTCCTGAACTCCACGCCGTCGGTCTTCGCGCACCCGGAGTTCCGCGCAAGCCTCTTGGAAGTCATCAACGCCGTCGGCACGATCGACCCGAGCCGGATCGTGCTCGAGGTGACCGAGCTGCCCGAAGACGGCGGCGTCGACGCGCTGGCCCGACAGGCCCGCACGCTGATGAAGGACAAGTTCTCCATCGCCATCGACGATCTCGGCGCCGGGACCAGCGGCCTCAACCGCGTCATGCAGATCCGCCCCGACTGGCTCAAGCTCGACCGCGAGTTCATCCAGGGCATCAACGACGACCGCTTCAAACAGAACCTCGTCCGCTTCTTCGTCCACTTCTGCCGGATCAGCGGCGTCAGCGTCGTCGCCGAGGGCATCGAGAACGACGCCGAACTGGCGACGGTCATCGGGCTGGGCGTGCGCTACGGGCAGGGCTTCTTCCTCGCGCGGCCGGCCGTGGTGGACCAGATCATCGACCCGGGCTTCGCCAGCGCCGTGCGGGCGCGCTGGGCGAGCGTGGAGGGGGAGGTCCGGCACGACTTCGGCTCGACGCCGCTGGTGAGACTGGCGCGTCGCGTGCCGGTGATCCAGTCGGTGACGCCGATCGGCGAAGCCGCGACGGCGCTGCTGCGCGAGCGGCACCCGGCGGGCGTGGTGGTGGTGGACGGCAAACGGTTTGTGGGGTGGGTGCCGCGGAACAAGCTGCTGCAGGAGGCCGCCAACAACAACGTGGAGCGGCCGATCTCGCTGCTGGCGACGCCGGGGATCTGCACGCTGGGGCCGGAGGCGAGCGTGCAGGACGCGATGCACCTGTTCTGCGCCCGCGACGACGAGAGCATGGCCGACCCGGTGGTGCTGGCGCGGGCCGGCGAGGTGCTGGGGATCGTGAAGGTGCGCGAGGTGCTGCAAGCCGCGGCGAGCGAGGGGGAGATGGCCCACTCGTGGCGAGCGCCCCTCACCGGGCTGCCGGCGCGGGCCAAGGCCGACCAGCACCTCGGCGAGGCGATCCTGCGTGCGTCGAGCCCGGTGAAGCTGCCGGTGGAGCTCGATCATCGTGATGTCGCGTTCGTGGATATCCGGCGGTTCGCGGATTACAACGCCGCGTTCGGCTACGCCGTCGGCGATCGGCTGATCTGCAAGGTCAGCGAGGCGATCCGCGAGACCGTGGTCAATCAGGGCGGCGGCGTCTTCGTCGCGCACCTCGGCGACGACCGGTTCCTGCTCACCGGGGCCGCGGGGCTCCTGCCGGCGAGGTTGCAGGAACTGGTCGAGCGTTTCGCCGACGGCAGCGAACACGGCGTCGGCGAGACGGTGGTAATCGAGGACGAGCAGATCCAGCTCCCGCCGGTGGGCCTGCGGGTCTTGTTGATGTCGGACGCGATCGGGAAGGCCGATTCGCCGCGTGACGTCTACCGGCTGGAGCAGCAGCTCCGCCAGAAGGCACGCGGCCTGGAAGAACACGCCAGCCCCAGCAAGTCGGTCATCGTCAGCGACGACCGACGCCTCGCGGCAAGCGGCGCAAACCAGCACGAACGGGATGCCGCGTGAGCGGTTTTTTTGTGGCACAGGCGTCCCGCCTGTGCCGTGCGACTCCAGCGTTCCTGCACAGGCGAGACGCCTGTGCCACGGATCACCGAGCTCGATCTACACTTGCCTGATGAGCGGGCAGGTCGCTGCGAACACGTCCAGCCATCGCGTCCTCGTGTCGCGTCTGCCCGCGGCGGTCCTGGCGACGGCGACGCTTGGCGTGCTCGTGACCGCCGCGGCGGTCACGCCGCGGAGCAGCGGCTTCGGCACGCACGAAGAGCTGGGCTTGCCGCCCTGCGGCTGGCTGATGGCGACCGGCTCGCCGTGCCCCTCGTGCGGCATGACCACGTCGTTTTCGCTGCTGGCCCACGGCGAGCCGCTCGAGGCGGTCCGCACCAACCCGATGGGCGTCGTGCTCGCCGTCCTGGCGGCGGTCGTCTTCTGGGGTGCGGCCCACGCCGCGTTGACCGGCGCCCGCATGGGCGTGTGGAAGGGCTGGGGCGGGGGAATCAAGACCGGCCGTCTCTGGTGGACGATCGGCGGGCTGTGGGCGCTCTCGTGGGCGTACAAGGTCATGACCTGGGGGTGAGCGGCATCGCCCGCCGTGTGCGCCCGCTTCGGGCTTCTCCGGCCTATTGATACCGGGACCAGGAGAGATTGGGGGGATGGGATGAACCCGTGCCGCCCCGGCGTGCGAACCGCATACGCACGGGCGGCGGGGTTCACGGCATACGCTGCCCGGGGCCGGGGACTTGGGGGGGGCGGTGTGGAGACGCGGATGGCACAACGACGGAGATTCGGCCTCGTGGGGCGGGCGGGCAAGCGGGGGATGAGCAGCGCCGCGCTGCGGGCGCTGGCCGGTGCGGCGGGGGTCGTGATGATGCTCGGGATGGGCATGAGCGGCGGCGGGTGCCAGTTGATCGCCGGGATGGCGGCGTCGGCGGACCGCGAGGGGAGCCACGAGGTCCAGGTGCAGTACGACGGCCTTGCTGGGCACAGCTACGCCGTCGTGGTGGCGGCCGACCGGGTGATCCAGGCGGACCACCCCGACGTGGTCGTGCTGCTGACGCGCGAGATCGCGCGGCTGATCTCGGAGCATGTGGACGCCAGCGGCTGGGTGCCGCCCGATCGCGTGCTGGAGTATCAGTATCGGAACCCGGGCTGGGTCGCCAAGTCGCCGCAGGAGTTGGCGGAGGCGTTCGGCGTGGAGCGGTTGATCTTTGTGGACCTGCGGGAGTTTGCGATCCACGATCCGGGGAACCCGCACGTGTGGAACGGCGTCGCGGCCGGGCTGGTCGGCGTGGTCGAGGCCGACGATCAGCGGGGCTCGTGGGGCGGGTATGCGTACACCGAGAACATCCGCGTGAGCTTCCCGGACATCGAGGGGCTGGGGCCGGAGCAGATCCCGGCGGACACCGTGCGGCTGGCGCTGAGCAAACGCTTCGTCGACCGCGTGACGTGGCTGTTCTACACGCACGAAGAGCCGAACGCGATTGAGTATTGAGGGGGCGGGTTCCGGGTCTCGGGATCCGGGTTCCGGGTAACGCCGACACGCACAAAGATTGGTAACCGCCAGCACGAGAAGCGCTCAATGCACGAACATACCGATTGGCTTGTTTCTGAAACCCGAGACCCGAGACCCGGACCCCGGAACCCGATAGCTCGGTTGAGCGTCGGCGTGCTGGGGTGCGTTGTGAGCGCATTGCTCACCCTTGTCGGCTGCAACATCATCGGGCCGGCGGGGTACTTCATCGCCGGGCCGGAGAAGATCCCGGCGGTGTACACGCTGCCGGAGGACAAGACGACGGTGGTCTTCATCGCCGACCGCAAGAGCGTGATCGGCGACCGCTCGCTTCGGCGGCGGGCCTCGCAGACGGCCGAGCGGCTGCTGCTCGACAACGACGCGGTGAAGGACCTGATCGATTCGCAGGCGATCCAGGACGCCGCGGCGGCGGACCGGTTCTCCAAGCCACGCGGGATCGCCGAGCTGGGCGAGGCCGTCGGGGCGCAGGTCGTGGTGTACGTGGCGATGGACGACTTTGCGCTCTCGCCGGACGGCGTGACGTACCAGCCGACGGCGACGTTCCGGGTGAAGGTGGTGGACGTGGAGACGAAGGAGCGTCTGTGGCCCGATGAGCCGCAGGAGTGGTTCCCGATGTCGGTCTCGACGATGACTCGGGCGCAGAACATGCCGGAGAACACGACGGAGCTGCTCAAGGCGCGGCAGGACCTTGCCGAGCGCGTCGGACGCGCGATCGGGGAGATGTTCATCAAACATCTCAAGGTGCGCGACTCGCGCGTCGGCGAGACGACGTGAGCAATCGGACGCATGTTTTTACCACAGAGCACGCAGAGGCCACAGAGAAAGACATTTCTGCATAGGTCTTTCTCTGTGAACTCTGGGTCTCGGTGTTCTCTGTGTCAAAGATAATGGTGGGTATGTGAAGGGAGCGCATGCGGGATTCGCGTATTGAGAAGCCGACGGTGCTCCACCTGCTCGATCCGGCGGCGTCGGGCGACGCGGGGGTTGCCGCGTACCTGGCGGCGGCGGGAGGGGGCGAGGGCAGCGGGGGGGGCGAGCGGCACGCGCACGAAGCCTGGGTGATCGGGACCAGCGAGGCGGCGAGGCGTGCCGCGGCGATGGGCGTGCGCGTCACGCGGCATCTGGCCGTGCGGGGCGGCGGCGGGGGGGGCAACGAGTGGCGCGGCGGGGCGACGTGGGCGATGCGGCAGGCGGTGGGGGAACGTTTTGCGGCGGCAAACGACGACCGGCCGCGTTTGATCGTCGGATGGTCGGCGCGGGTGGTGAGGGTGCTCCGTCCGATCGTGCCGGCCAAGACGCCGTGGGTCGCGGCGCTGGGCGATCCCGAATGGGAGTGCCGCGCGGGCGGCGGGGAAGCGGCCTTGGGCGCGCTCGATCGCGTGCCGATCGTCTGCGGCAGCGCGGCGATGCGCGACCGCTGGCAGCCGTACCGCGATCGACACCCGCTCGATCTGCGTGTGCTGCCGATCGGCGTGCGCGGCCTGTCGCCCGACGAGCACCTGCACGAGCGCCGGCGCGTCCGCGACGCGCTCGGCGTCGACGATGAGCGGCTGGTCGTCTCGCTGCTGGCCGATCCGCCGTCGCGGGGCGACGCGATGTGGTTCGTCTTTTTCATCGGCCTGCTCTTTGTCGCGGGCATACGGGCGGTCGGTCTGGTTCCCGCGGGCGAGCGGGGCGGGGGGGCGATGCGACGTGCGGCACGGTACACCGCTCTGCACGGGCGGCGGTGGGGGCTGCGCGAGGTGGATGCGCCGCTGCCGGCGATGCTCGCCGCGAGCGATGTGTGCGTGCGGCAGGCGGGGGTGAAGGGGAGGGGGGGGCAGCACGGCACGGGGGCGATCGCCTCGTGCGACGAGGCGGGGATCGTGCTGGCGGCGTCGATGGGCGTGCCGATCGTGCAGGACGATGAGCCGTTGATCAGAGAGGTGCTCGACGAGCGTGTGTGCACAGGCGAGACGCCTGTGGCACAGAAAGCAGGCGGCTGCTTTGTGCCGCCCACGCCGGCGCGGGGCGAAGTCTCGGGGGCGGCGGGCACGCTCATCGCGCTGGCGCGGGATGCGCAGCGGCGGCGCGAGCTGGCCGCTCGGCTGCGGGCGCGCGGAGCCGGCACGCGCGATGAGTTCGCGTGCATGTTCGCGGAACTCATCGACGAGCGGATCGGCGTGCCGATGGTGCGAGAAGGATTGCCCGAACCCGTGATGTTGGCCGGAGCCGGTTCGGCGTGATGCGCACATGCGGGCTTTATTGAGCAGAGTTTTGGCGAGTGTGAAAAGTTGCGAGGGTACGGAGATGGCGAACAACGCGGTGGAGGTCGCACGCGGGGCCCGCTCGGTGCTGTTCGTGTGTCTGGGGAATATCTGCCGTTCGCCGCTGGCGGAGGGGGTGTTCATTCACCTGGCCAGACGGCGCGGCGTGCTCGACGGGCTCGTCGTCGACTCGTGCGGCACGGGCGCGTGGCACGTGGGGGAGCGGGCGGATCGGAGAGCCGCGGGCGTGGCGAGGGCGCACGGGATCGAGCTGCCGTCGATCGCGCGGCAGGTCGAGGTGCAGGATTTCGCACGCTTTGCGCTGATCGTCCTGATGGACGCGGCGAACAAGCGCGACGTGCTGGAGCTCGGCTCGCCGCGTGAGAAGACGCACCTGCTGCGGGCGTTTGATCCTGAGCTGGCGGGCGTTGATGACGCGCTGCGGCAGGTGCCGGACCCGTACTACGGCGGGCCGGACGGTTTCGAGGACGGTTTCCGGATGACGATGCGAGCGTGCGAGGGGCTTCTGGACGCGATGTTCGATGAATGACCACATCGCAAAGAAAAGACCCGCAGGCTGAGCCTGCGGGCTTTCTATTCGAGCTTCTTGCAGTCGAGCGTCGAGCGGACAACTCACTCGCTGAGGCGCGGAGCGTGCTGCCCGCCTTGTCCGCCCTGGCCCGGCGGGTTGAGGGGGATCTCGCCGTTGCGCTCCTCGAACTGGCGGATGACCTGACCGAGGCTGATCGCCAGGCGCTTGGCGCCGCGCCAGTTCATGACCACGCGGCTGCCGACGCTGAAGAGCAGGGCCGGCTGGTTGTCCTGCGTGGGGACGGGCAGGTTCATGCCGAAGTCGAGGACGACCTCGTCGGCCGTCGTGGAGGTGCGGATCGTGTTGGCGTAGGTCTGGTTCATCCGCGACTCGTCGATGCGGAGCTGGACCTGACGCTGCTCGGGGTTCTGATCGGCCATCGTGCTTCTCCAAAAAAAGTGAACGGACGTGTGCTTGTCGCCCCGCCTCGACGTTCCATGTTTGCACGCAAGGAGCGAGCGAGGGGGAGAGGGGGAAAAGTGCCGGAGACAGGAATCGAACCTGCACGGGGGTATCAGCCCCGGCGGATTTTGAATCCGCTGCGTCTGCCAGTTCCGCCACTCCGGCATTGGGGGGTGGGTGAAGGAACGGGAAGGCAAGCATAGTCCGGCCGCCCTCCGGCGGAAACGGGAAAACGGTTACGCTGTACGCGGATCGGCCGTGCTGCGGTTCCTCGCGGGATGATGAAACACGGCGACGGCCGGAAACTGGAGGCGCGGGCGATGGCGGTGTTGCCGATGATCGTGATCGTGATGCTGGGCGCGATGCTCCTTGCGGGGCTCGCGATGCTCGTCCGCGGCGTGGGCGGCAAGCGGCTCAACAACCACCCGCACTGCATGAAGTGCGACTTTGACCTGGTGGGGCTGTACGGCCGAACGGCCGACCGGCGGGCGACGCACTGCCCCGAGTGCGGGGCGGATCTGACGGGGCGGCACGCGGTGTATGTCGGCAGGCGGGAGCGGCGGGCCGGGCTGATGGTGATGGGCGTGCTCTGCGTGTGCGTGCCCGTCGGTCTGCTGATGACGTGGGGCGTCGGCGCTGTGGCGAACGTCAGCATGGTCTCGCAGTACCCGGACTGGCTGCTGGTGTGGAGCATCGAGCACGGGACGCCGCGGCGTCAGGCCGATGAACTGCACGAAGTCGTCGATCGGCTCACGCTCAACACGTTCGATGCTTCGTATATGCCCGAGACCATTGAGCGGGCGCTGGAGGTGCAGGGCGATCGGAGCATCACGTGGGAGCCGGCGTGGGGGGATCTCATTGAAAACGCTCGGAAGGCCGGGTTTGTTTCCAACGAGCAGATGAAGACGTATATGGAGCAGGCGGCGGAGTTTTCGCTTGCCGTGCGGAGCCCCGTGGCGGCGGACAAGCCGTTGCCTATCGAGTTCACCATCAGCAACGTTCGGGCGGGCGGTTCGCAGAATCTGGCAATGCGTGAGATTCACGCGGTGTTCGCAATGAACGGGCTGGTAGTCTACGAGCAAAGCGACGGAGGTGGTTTTTCGATCAACAACTCAGGGAGTTCCACAAGCCTCAGGAAGGCGGCTATTCCCGAAGGTCTCGCGGGAACAGTGCAATGCACGGGCAGTTGGCGGATAACGATTACAAACGGTTACTCGGGGGCGGTCGATTGCTGGGTTGATATCGAACGCTCCGCGACGGTCGAGGTGATCCCGGCCGGTACGCCGACCGTCGTTCATGACGATCGGGGCATCACCGCCGAGCAGATGCGCTCGCACATGAGTATCTTCCGCGACCAGATCAACTCAAGTCGATCTTTCAACAACAAGTTGAATGTGAACTTTGCGATCAGTATGCACGGGCCGCCGATGGCGGGCGCGTTCGAGGTGTTTGTGCGCGACCGCGCCACCGATCAGGAGTGGCAAGTCGGAACAATTGAGTTTCCCGCGGGCGTTACGAATCAAGGCCTGGGTGTTCTCAAGAGTGTGCCGGACTTTGCCGCACGACGGGTGGATGTCATCCTCCGCTCATCGCCCGAGGTCGCGGAGACGACGGCCGATCGCTACGAGATCTGGAAAGGGGAGGTTATCTTTGAGGATCTCAGTGTTTTCAACATGGAATAGCCGCATTCATATCGCGGCGGCACACGCTCCTACGGCGAGGCCCACTTCAGCGTCGGCAGGAACGTGTAGTCGGGCGTGGTGTTGGCGAGGCCGTCGGGGTTGTCGGCGGTCGGTGAGCCGGGGGGCGGCACCTTCAGCGTGATGCCGACGTGCATGTCGAGGAAGAGCAGGCTGGCGAGGACCGACGTCTCGCGGTCGGCGTGGCTTCCCCAGGCATACCAGCGGTGGCCGCGGTCGCCGTGCTCCTGGAAGTTGTAGATGGAGTGCGAGCCGAGGACCCACGTCTTGGTCGGCGTGGCGATGAAGGGCATGCGGCCGCCGGCGGGCGGGATGAGCGTCCACTTGTCCTCGCCGGAGAGGGTGTGGTCGTTGAGGGTGTACGACGCGCCGAGCAGGTCGTACATGGAATCGACGGGGCCGACGCCGGGGGGAGATCCGCCCGAGTCGCAGGGACTCTTGTACGCTTCGATCTCGAAGGGCTCGTCGTCGCTGTCTTTGGGCGGCGTGACGTCGAGCACATAGGGATTCAGCGGGCGGCGTTCCGGGCCGTATTCGTTGATGCCGTAGGCGGGGAGGGAGCCTTTTTTGCCGCCGAAGAGAGCGCCGATGTTGGAGAGGTACCCGCCGCCGACGTCGACGCGAACCTGGGGGAGCTGGTCGGGGAAGTCGGCGGTGTATTGGGTGAGGGCGACGCCGAGTTGCTGGAGGCGCGAAGCGCAGACGACGGCGCGGGCCTGGGCGCGGGCGGAGCCGAGGGCCGGCAGGAGCAGGCCTACCAGCACGGCGATGATCGCGATGACGACGAGCAGCTCGATGAGGGTGAAGGCGGGAAAGGTTGAGCGGCGAGAACGCATGGACTCATCATACGAGACGCGAGCGGGAGCGAGCGTGCAGGCCCTTGGTATACTCTCAACCGTGACGCTGCCCCTTGCATACTTCATCACGTTTCATACGTATGGTTCGTGGCTGCATGGCAGTGAGAAGGGCTCTGTCGATCCAAGAAACAATCGTCCGGGTGATCCTTATTTGCCCGCGGCTTCCCAACTTCACTCATGGGAGAAGCAGCATCTGCAACATCCTGCCGTGGTATTGGATATATCCGCGAGAAAAACAGTTCATGCAGCTATATCCGAAGCAAGCGATTATCGAAGATGGGCTTTACATGCTCTGAATGTACGAAGCACCCATGTGCATGTGGTTGTGACCGCCCCGCATTTGCCTGAGCGTGTGATGAGCGTCCTCAAGGCACGTTCAACGCGGAGCTTGCGGGAAGAACTGGCGTACCCCCACCAACACGTCTGGTCCAGGCACGGCAGCACTCGCTGGATCAATACGCCCACTTCCCTGGTCAGGGCGTGTACGTACACGCTGGATGAGCAGGATTTCGCGTCGCCCCGTGAAAAGCGGTTGATACACGCTCGCTCCCGCTCGCGTCTCGTATGAGGACGTGCGGGGGAGGGGGGGCCTACCCTATCGGTTCGCACATCGGGCGGGGGGCGGCGGGTCCGCGTGGACCGAAGCCGCCCTGGTCCCCGGAGTATGAAGCCATGGCTGAAGCCGCAACCGCCGAGCGTCCCAACAAGGTGAAGATTACCGACGCCGGCCCGTGCAAGAAGAAGATCGCGATCGAGGTCCCCGCCGAGACGGTCACCGAGCACCTCGGCACGTCACTCGACACGCTGAGCGTCGAGGCCGAGCTGCCGGGCTTCCGCAAGGGGCGTGCGCCGCGCCGGCTCATCGAGAAGAAGTTCGGCACCACCGTCCGCAAAGAGGCGAAGAACCAGATCGTCGCCCAGGCGTACTCGAAGGCGATCGAGGAGCACAAGCTGCGCGTCGTCGGCGAGCCCTTCAGCGAGGAGCTGGCCAAGATCGAGCTTGAAGAGGGCAAGCCGTTGAGTTTCGAGATCGAGGTGGAGGTGCCGCCGACGTTCGAGAAGCCGAACCTGGAGGCGGTCGAGGTCCGCAAGCCGCTGCTCGAGGTGACCGACGAGATGGTCAACCAGGAGATCGACCGGATGAAGCTGCACGAGGGCGACCTCGAGGAGCAGGCGACGCCGACGGCCGGCGACTACCTCACCGGGCACGCCGTCATGAAGGACGAGGAGGGCGCGACCCACCTCGACCTCAACGACGCGGTCATCCAGATCCCCACGGCCGACAAGAACGGCAAGGGCATGATCCTCGGCGTGATGGTCGACGACCTCGGCTCGCAGATCGGCGACAAGCCCAAGCCGGGCGACACGATCACCGTCAAGACCATCGGTCCCGAGAACCACGAGACCGAGGCCGTCCGCGGCAAGAAGCTCACGATCACGTTCGAGGTCAAGCGCGCCGACCGCATCCTGCCGCTGAGCGGCGAGAAGCTGGCCGAGCGGTTCGGCTTCGAGAACGAGGAGGCGATCCGCGAGGCGGTCCGCCAGCGGATGCAGCAGCGCGTCCAGACCGAGCAGCAGTCGGCGATGCGCCAGCAGGTCGCCAAGCACCTGCTCGACACCGTCGAGATGGAGCTGCCCGAGCGCGTCACGGCGATGCAGTCGGCCCGCAACCTCGCCCGCACCCGCTTCGACCTGATGAACCGCGGCGTCGACGCCCAGCAGATCGAGGAACACCTCGCCGAACTCCGCGCCGGCTCGTCGGCGCGGGCGGTGCGCGAACTGAAGCTCTTCTTCATCCTCGACACGATCGCCGAGGACCTGGGCGTCACGGTGAGCGACGCCGAGCTGAACGGGCAGATCGCGCAGATGGCGATGGCCAGCGGCCAGCGACCCGAGAAGCTGCGGCAGGACATCATCAACCGCAACCAGGTCGGGATGCTCTATACGCAGGTGCGCGAGAGCAAGACGATGGACGCGATCCTCGGGAAAGCCAAGGTCACCGAGATGCCCGCCGAGGAGTTCAATAAGTTCATCGAGGAACAGAACAAGGCCGGCGGCGAGAGCAAGCCCGCCAAGAAGACGGCCTCGAAGAAGGCCGAGACAAGCTCCGATGACGAGGGCGGCGAGGAGAAGGCCGACAAGCCCAAGAAGAAGGCCGCGACGAAGAAGAAGGCCGAGTAAGACGGCGTTGAGAAAATACTGTTCACGCTCTTCAAGAGACGCGACGCGCAAGCGGGCGTCTCTTCTTTTGTAATGCTGTACGAGTGGGGGCTTCGCCCCCCTCGTGCTCCCCCCTGCGCAGTTTTACGCGTGGAGTTTCAACGCGCTGTGCGCGAAGCAATCCGTTCAGAGCCGGGGCGGCACGCCCCGGCTCACAAGCAGAGACCGCATTGCGTGCAAGGTGTGAGGCGGGGCGTGCCGCCCCGCCGTGGGGAGAGGGAGCGGACGCACGCCGATACCGTTTGGGTGCCTCTGGTCGTGCGATTCGCTTTGGGGAGTTGCAGGGCTCCCCTTCACCCCCTCTGCATGGCGGTTTCTACGATATCACCACGAATCGGTGGCCCTTGGAGTACGCTTTTTTCGCATCAACATAGCAGGAGCCGTATTCCCCATGAACATCTGGGCGATTCACCGAGAGCTCAACAGCGGCGGCGGCCCCGGCATCTGCACCGGCGGCGAGCTGCCCAGCGACACCGTCGCCGACGAGATCGAGTGGAACCTCGCCTTCGAGTTCGTCGGCATGGAGTCGCTCGTCTCCCAGGTCGAGCAGGTCCGCCCGACGGCCCCCATCGAGATCCTCTCGATCAACGCGCACGGCATGCCGGGGGCGATGCGCATCGGCGGGGCCTACGACATGCTCGCCGCGTCGAGCCTCGCGACCTACGCCGACGAGCTGCGGCGGCTGCGCACCACCATCCTCACCGGGCACCCGCGCCGGCCCGGCGTGACGCCGACGATCATCCTGTCGAGCTGCGCGGTGGCCGCCGACGAGACGGGGCGGCGGTTCTGCGAGTCCCTTTCGGCCAACCTCGAAGGGATCCTGCTGGTCGCGTTCACCACGATCCTTGAGACCGGCGGCTCGCTGAGCGACGAGGGCGGGCGGACCGGCGAGGAGGGCGTGACCGGGGCCTGCCGCGTGCCACGGGCGTGGATCACCGAGCGCCGCTATGACCCTAGCCACGCGATCGATCAGCAGGAGACCGGCCTGTCGTGCGGGGGGGGCGGCGGCGGGTGGACGGGGTGTGAGCTGGCCGTGCCGAGCCGCCGCAACGCGCGGCATTTCCTCAACGGCAACCTCGTCTGGCCCGAGGGCGAGCGCGAGCCGCACCGTGGGCGGAGACGGGGGCGGTGATACGTATTTTGAGCCGCGAGCTGCAAGGCGTTGCATCAAGCCTGGCGATCTCGTACGAGACGCGCGTCAGAGAGCGTGTGAAGCAATGCGGGAATTTACACGCTCGCTCATGCCCCCGTCGCGTATGAGAGCGCGAGGTTCGACAAGGATGTCGTTCAACCCCTTGCCGCGGCTTTCAGCTTGGCGATATCGAGCTTGACCATCTGCATCACTTCCTGCATCACGCGGCCGCACGCCGCCGGATCTTTGAAGAGCTCGGGCAGGAAGCTCGGCACGACCTGCCACGACAGGCCGAACTTGTCCTTGAGCCAGCCGCACTGCACCGGCTTGCCGCCGTCGGCGGTGAGCTTGGCCCAGTAGTCGTCGATCTCGGCCTGCGTGTCGCAGTTGAGCATCAGCGAGACGGCGTCGTTGAACGTGACATGCGGCCCCCCATTGAGCGCCATGAACCGCTGCCCGAAGATTTCAAAGTAGATGCACAGCACCGTGCCCTTCGGCATCGGCATGTTGTCGCTGTAATAGGTGGTCTGGATGACCTTCGAGCCCGGAAAGATGGACGTGTACAGCCGCACGGCCTCTTCGGCGTTGGTGTCAAACCAGAGGCACGGCTGGATCTTCTGCGAAGACGTGAGCGAGGTGGCCATGCGATAAGCGTAGCAAGGGTTGTCCGCCCTGGTGCTCCCAGGAAGGACACGTGCCCGCGTGCGGCCCGTCTATGGGTTTACACGTTCCCCAGCAGGCGGGTGGCTTCGTCGACGTCCTTGTCGCCGCGGCCGGAGAGGTTGACGACGACGATCTGCTCGGGCTTCATCGCTTTGGCGAGTTTCAAGCCCTCGGCGAGCGCGTGCGACGACTCGAGCGCGGGGATGATCCCCTCGGTGCGGGCCAGCGTGGTGAAGGCGGCAAGCGCCTCGGTGTCGGTCGCCGCGGTGTAGCTGACGCGGCCGGCGTCCTTCCAGTAGGAGTGCTCCGGCCCGACGCCGGGGTAGTCGAGCCCCGCCGAGCAGGAGTGCACGTCGGCCGTCTGGCCGCTCGGGTCTTGCAGGACGTAGGAGAGCGAGCCGTGCAGCACGCCGGGCGAGCCGAACGAGAGCGGGGCGGCGTGGTCGCCGGGCTTGTTGGACCTCCCGCCCGCCTCGACGCCGATGAGCTTCACATCGGCATCCTCGATGAAGGGGTAGAAGATCCCCGCGGCGTTTGACCCGCCGCCCACGCAGGCGACGACCGCGTCGGGCAACTTCTCGAACGACCACATCGCCTGCTCGCGGCACTCGCGGCCGATCACCGACTGGAAGTCCCGCACGAGCATCGGGAACGGGTGCGGCCCGACGACCGAGCCCAGAATGTAATGCGTGGGCTCGACGCCCGAGCCGCCGTCGACCGAGCCCATCCAGTCGCGCATCGCCTCGTTGGTGGCGTCCTTGAGCGTGCGCGAGCCGGAGTCGACCTCGATGACGCGCGCGCCGAGGAGACGCATGCGCACGACGTTGAGCCGTTGACGGCGGACGTCCTCGGAACCCATGTACACGTCGCATTGCAGGCCGAAGTGGGCGGCGGCGGTCGCCGAGGCGACGCCGTGCTGCCCCGCGCCGGTCTCGGCGATGATCCGCTTCTTGCCCATGCGCACCGTGAGCAGCGCCTGGCCGAGCGTGTTGTTGATCTTGTGCGCGCCCGTGTGCGCCAGGTCCTCGCGCTTAAGCCAGATCTGCGCGCCCCCCGCGTGTTCTGTGAGCCGCTTGGCGAAATAGAGCGGCGTCGGGCGGCCGACGTACGTCCGCTGCAGCGACTCCAGCTCGGCCCAGAAGGACGGGTCGCTCTTGGCCTTGGCGTATTCACCCGCGAGCTGCTGGCAGGCGGCGATGAGCGTCTCGGGGACGTACGAGCCGCCGAAGGGGCCGAAGCGGCCCTCGGGCGTGGGGACGCGAGAGAAGGACGATTCACTCGGTGAGGCGATCGACATGGGAACAACTCGCTAGAAAGCCGATATGGCGGGTGTTTATCAACGGGTGCCGTTTGGCTACGCCTTGTTTTACCACAGAGGCACAGAGAACACAGAGTTCACAGAGGAAGACCAAGAAACAGTCTTTACAACTTCAATGCCTTTCTCTGTGGCCTCTGTGTTCTCTGTGCCTCTGTGGTAAAACCGAGCGCACGGATGAGAGGAGCAGACGGTTTGAACTCAAGTACGTGCTTCATGGTGCCGGAATCGTAGGAAAGTCGGCCGTCTCACCCTTGGCCTCGGCGATGCCGCGTTTTTCGTCGACGAAAGTCATGAGGACCAGCCCTGCTCCGAAGAACGCGGTGATGACGAAGAGCCCGGCGTCGCCGAGCTGGGCGGAGGCGAAGGCGAACCCGAGGCCGCCGAAGGAGGCGAGCTTGTAGATCATCCCCCAGAGGCCGAAGAACTCGCCCGCTCGGCTGGGCGGGGTCATCACGCCCACCATCGCACGGCTCGCGGTGCCGATGCCGCCCAGCCCCAGGCCGATGCCCCCCGAGACGACCCAGAACCACGCCAGCGGCAGGTCGGCCACCCGCACCACGCCCAGGGCCAGCGTGCTGAGCACCCACACCAGCAGGATGCCGACGACCGTCCGCCGATGCCCGAGGCGGTCCTGGTAGAGCCCGGTGAGGACCGCCCCCAGCCCCGCGGTGACGGCCATCACCAGGGCCATGAGGATGAGCCGGACGATGTCGCCCTGGAAGATGTCGGCCCCGATGAGGCCGGCGAAGAAGACGATGGTCTGGGTGCCGAGGCTGTAGATGAAGAAGACGCCGAGGAAGCGGGCCAGCTCGCGGTGGCGCTTGGTGTGCGAGAGCGTGTCGCGGAGGCGGCGGAACCCCTGCGCGACGAGCGAGCCGTGGTTGTGTGGCACAGGCGTAGGGGGGGCGCCTGTGCGTGGGCGTTGGTTTGCCTGCTCTTTCAGGAAGAAGACGGTCGGCAGCATCCCCGCGAGGAACCAGACGGCCGCGAAGAGGAAGAGCCAGCGCCAGCTCGTCGGCTCCATCCAGCCGAGATACTTGACGGCCGCGAGGACGGCCAGCAGCAGGACGAGCGCCCCGGCGTAGCTCATCGACCACCCGAGGGCCGAGACGCGGCCCATGTTCTGTTCTTCGGCGATTTCCGGCAGGAACGCGCCGAGGAAGTTCTCGCCGATGCCGCAGGCGACCGCCGCGGGGACGTAGAACGCAACGGCCAGGATCGTCATGCCCGGCCCAAGCGCGGGAAAGACGCTCATGAGCGCGACGCACAGGAAGCCGGTGCCGAGGAGGATTTCGCGCTTCCACGCCTTCTGGTCGGCGATCGCGCCCAGCAGCGGCGACAGCAGCACGACGATCGTGTTCGACGCGACGAACATGCCGGCCCAGACGAGCTTGCCCTGCTCGTCATCGGCGGCCACGACCTTGGCCAGATAGATCGAAAAGAGCAGCGTGTTGATGAGCAGCTGGAACGACTGGTTGGCCAGGTCGTACATCCCCCATGCCCAGACGGCCTTGGGGCGGCTAAGGCCGTGGAATGGATTGAGCGAGCCCATGGGCAGGAGGGTAGCTCGCCTAAGTCCAGGGCTGTTCCGAGTGTTCGGAAGCGGAGTTTTACCACAGAGACACAGAGAGCACAGAGATCACAGAAGAAGACAAAGAAACGGCTCGAAAATTCCTCATGCCATTCTCTGTGCCCTCTGTGTGCGGAACTGTTGCCCGAATCGCGCAACCGTTCCTTGAAGGATAGCGTATCGGCCT